>NZ_AYMF01000002.1:0-26164 GCF_000633435.1 Achromobacter sp. DH1f
GAGCCTTCGCTCCGGACTCCCCCGTGCTCATCCTCGTTGGCGGCTCCGCCGCCTGCCTTCGGATTCCGCCGGCGCCCTCTACACGGCCGCGCTCGGCAGGCCGCCGACGCCCCAGGCTCCA
Organism: Achromobacter sp. DH1f; assembly: GCF_000633435.1. Taxonomy (NCBI): domain Bacteria; kingdom Pseudomonadati; phylum Pseudomonadota; class Betaproteobacteria; order Burkholderiales; family Alcaligenaceae; genus Achromobacter; species Achromobacter sp. DH1f. The sequence continues at coordinate 122 of NZ_AYMF01000002.1, forward strand.
ATTGTTGTATGCGTGGGTTGTCTGGTTGGCTGTCTGGCGGGTGCTGTGGTCAATCGCCACGTTGTTTTGGTTGTTTGGGCGGGCCGTGTTCTGCGCCCTGACGGAGATTGCCACCCTCTCGCTATGTGCTTGTATATATAGCGGTTTTTTCCTTGTTTCCGCTGTGGCGCAACATTGACGCGTTCAAAACGCATCTGCTAAAAGCTTTGACATCCGCACGTTAAACGCAATACCCCAACTGTCCTGGTGAGGTGGTGTGTGTCAGACGAGTCAGATGGCTACTCAAGGCCTCAGGAGTTGCGCAGTTTTCTGTTCCTGACGGCTGTCATGGCCCCCGTTCTTACGGTGATCATTGTCGCGGGCTACGGTTTCATCGTTTGGTTCTATCAGTTGATTGCCGGTCCCCCGGGCAGCTGATGGATAGCGACGGAACGTTCCCCATGTCCGCGCATCCTCTGCCGGCAGCTTTGCTGGCTTCCCCTGAATTGCATATTGCCAGCCTGGTGGTGCATGCGTCGCCGCGTCGGCTGGATGAGGTGCGGGCGGCGGTGTTGGCGGTGGCGGGTGCCGAGATTCATGGGGCGTCCGACATGGGCAAGCTGGTGGTGACGCTGGAGGCCCCGACGACCGACGAGATGATGGCGCGGATTTCGCAGATACAGCGGCTCGATGGCGTGCTGGCGTCGGCGCTGGTTTACCAGCATGCCGATACGTTGGCGGCGATGAACGAGGAGATCGACGATGGCAATGGCCCGTAGGGATTTCATCAAGCAATCGGCCGCTGCGGCGGCGGCGACGGTGGCGGGGATTCCGGTGGTGGGATTCACGCAGAACATCGTGACGGAGTCGGAAGCGGCGAAGCTGAAGTGGTCGAAGGCGCCCTGTAGGTTCTGCGGGACCGGCTGCGGCGTGAACGTCGCGGTGAAGGACAACCAGGTGGTGGCCACGCATGGGGATTTCAACGCCGAGGTGAACAAGGGGCTGAACTGCGTCAAGGGCTATTTCCTGTCGAAGATCATGTATGGCAATGACCGGCTGACGACGCCGCTGTTGCGCATGAAGGACGGGAAGTACGCGAAGGATGGGGAGTTCGCGCCGGTGTCGTGGGACCAGGCGTTCGATGTGATGGCCGAGCAGTTCAAGCGGGTGCTCAAGGACAAGGGGCCCGAGGCGGTGGGGATGTTCGGGTCGGGGCAGTGGACGGTGTGGGAAGGCTATGCCGCGCTGAAGCTGATGAAGGCGGGGTTCCGCTCGAACAATCTGGACCCGAATGCGCGGCATTGCATGGCGTCGGCGGCGGTGGGGTTCATGCGCACGTTTGGTGCGGACGAGCCGATGGGCTGTTATGACGACATCGAGAACGCGGACGCGTTTGTGCTGTGGGGCTCGAACATGGCCGAGATGCACCCGATCCTGTGGACGCGGGTGACGGACCGGCGGTTGTCGGCGCCCAAGACGAAGGTGGCGGTACTGTCGACGTTCGAGCACCGTTCGTACGAGCTGGCGGACCTGACGCTGACGTTCACGCCCCAGACGGACCTGGCGATCCTGAATTACATCGCCAACTACATCATCCAGACCAAGCGGGTGAACCGCGAGTTCGTGGACAAGCACACGGTGTTCCACGAAGGCAATACGGATATCGGTTACGGGCTGCGGCCGGATCATCCGCTGCAGAAGGCGGCCAAGAATGCGGACAAGGCGGGCGGCTCCAAGCCCATTACCTATGACGAATTCGCCAAGTTCGTGTCGCGCTACGACCTGGAATACACGTCCAAGCTGTCGGGGGTGCCCAAGAAGCAGCTGCAGGACCTGGCCGAGCTGTATGCCGACCCGAAGGTGCGGGTGACCTCGTTCTGGACGATGGGCTTCAACCAGCATACGCGCGGAGTGTGGGCCAACAACATGGTCTACAACATCCATCTGCTGACGGGCAAGATCTCCACGCCGGGCAACAGCCCGTTTTCGCTGACGGGGCAGCCGTCGGCCTGTGGCACGGCGCGCGAAGTGGGCACGTTTTCGCACCGGCTGCCGGCCGACCTGGTGGTGACGAACCCCAAGCACCGGGCGCATGCCGAGGAACTGTGGCAGTTGCCGGCGGGCACCATTCCCGAGAAGGTGGGCGCGCACGCGGTGCTGCAGAACCGCATGCTGAAGGACGGCCAGATCAACGCCTATTGGGTGATGGTCAACAACAATATGCAGGCGGCGGCGAACCTGATGAATGAGGGGCTGCCGGGCTATCGCAATCCGGAAAACTTCATCGTGGTGTCCGACGCCTACCCGACGGTGACGACGATTTCGGCGGACCTGATCCTGCCGGCGGCGATGTGGGTGGAAAAGGAAGGCGCGTACGGCAACGCCGAGCGCCGCACGCAGTTCTGGCACCAGCTGGTGAATGCGCCGGGCCAGGCGCGGTCGGACCTGTGGCAGCTGATGGAGTTTTCCAAGCGCTTCACGGTCGAGGAAGTGTGGCCGGCGGACCTCTTGGCCAAGAAGCCGGAATACCGCGGCAAGACGCTGTTCGACGTGCTGTTTGCCAACGGCAAGGTGAACCGCTACCCGAATACCGAGCGCGACAAGGACTACGCCAACCAGGAAGCCGAGGCCTTCGGCTTCTATGCGCAGAAGGGCCTGTTCGAGGAATACGCCGAGTTCGGCCGCGGCCACGGCCATGACCTGGCGCCGTTCGACACCTACCACGAGGTGCGCGGGCTGCGCTGGCCGGTGGTCAAGGGCAAGGAAACGCTGTGGCGCTACCGTGAAGGCAGCGACCCCTATGTGAAGCCGGGCGCCGGGTTCGAGTTCTACGGCAATCCGGATGGCCGCGCGGTGATCTACGCCCTGCCCTACGAGCCGCCCCCCGAGTCGCCGGACAAGGAATACCCGTTCTGGCTGTCCACCGGGCGCATCCTGGAGCACTGGCATTCCGGGTCGATGACGCGGCGGGTGCCCGAGCTGTACCGGGCGTTTCCGAACGCGGTCTGTTTCATGCACCCCGACGATGCGCAGGCGATGGGCCTGCGGCGTGGCGTCGAGGTGGAAATCGTGTCGCGGCGCGGCAAGATGCGCACGCGGCTGGAAACCCGCGGACGCGACAAGCCGCCGCGCGGCCTGGTGTTCGTGCCGTGGTTCGACGCCGGCCAGCTGATCAACAAGGTCACGCTGGACGCCACCGACCCGATCTCGTTCCAGACCGATTTCAAGAAGTGCGCGGTCAAGATCGTCAAGGTCTGAACGGCGTACCGGAGACAGCCATGAACCTACGCGCTCTAGTTTTCGCCGTGTGCGCCGCCACCTGTACGGCCGCCTGGGCCGCGCCGCCGTTCGAGGTCGAGGACCCGATGCGCGGCCCCACCCCGATTGCCGACGAGGCCGATCCACCACTGATCAGCCCGATCGAGAACAAGGACATCAAGCGGATGCGCACGTATTCGATGCAGCCGCCGACCATTCCGCATTCCATCGACGGCTACCAGATCGACAAGAACTTCAACCGCTGCCTGGCCTGCCATGCGCGCGTGAACACCGAAGAGACCCAGGCGCCGCCGCTCAGCGTGACCCACTACATGGACCGCGACAGCAACGTGCTGGCCGAGGTGTCGCCGCGGCGCTATTTCTGTGTGCAGTGCCACGTGCCGCAGTCCGAGGCCAAGCCGCTGGTGTCCAACACGTATCAGGACATCGATGTGATCCTCAAGCGCCTGACCGCCCCGGCGTCCGACAAGAAGTAAGGCATCGGGAGCCGCCATGGTCAACCTCATCAAGCGCTACTGGAACATCATCCGCCGGCCCAGCGTGCATTTCAGCCTGGGCTTTCTGACGGTGGGCGGCTTCATCGGCGGCATCCTGTTCTGGGGCGCCTTCAATACCGCCATGGAATTCACCAACACGGAGAAATTCTGCACCGGCTGCCACGAGATGCGCGACAACGTCTACGCCGAATTGAAGGGCACCATCCACTTCACCAACCGCTCGGGCGTGCGGGCGCTGTGTTCCGACTGCCACGTGCCGCACAACTGGACGGACAAGATCGCCCGCAAGATGCAGGCGTCCAAGGAGGTCTGGGGCAAGATCTTCGGCACCATCGACACGCGCGAAAAGTTCGTGGACAAGCGGCTGGAACTGGCCAAGCACGAATGGGCCCGCTTCAAAGCCAACGATTCGCTGGAATGCCGCAATTGCCACAACTACGACTACATGGACTTCACCCGCCAGAGCGTGCGGGCGCAGAACATGCATTCGACCTACCTGGCGGACAAGAGCAAGACCTGCATCGACTGCCACAAGGGCATCGCCCACAAACTGCCCAACATTCCGCCCGGCGAACTGTCGTCGGTGCCCGGCCTGGGCCAGGACAGCCCGCATGCGGGCCGCTGACGCGCTGCACGCCGCCGCCCTGGTCGGCCGGCGCGGCGCGGCGGGCGCGGTCGACTTCACCCTGGCGCCGGGCCACTGGCTGCACGTGCGCGGCGCCAACGGCAGCGGCAAGACCAGCCTGTTGCGGATGCTGGCGGGGCTGCTGCAACCGCAGTCGGGCAGCGTGCACTGGCAGGGGCGCGACATCCGCCGCGATTTCGCCGCCTATTGCGCCGATATGGCTTTCCTGTCGCACGGCAACGGCCTGTGCGGCGAACTGAGCGCGGCCGAGAACCTGCGCTACGCGCTGGCGATTGCCGGCGCGCCGCAAGCGGACACGACGGCGGCGCTGCGCGCCTGGCGGCTGGCGGATTGCGCCGACACGCCCGCCGCGCGCCTGTCGCAAGGCCAGGGCCGCCGGCTGGCGCTGGCCGCCGCGGTGCTGAGCCGCAAGCCGCTCTGGCTGCTGGATGAACCCGATGCGGGGCTGGATACCGCCAGCCTGGACCTGCTGGACCAGGCGCTGGACGCGCACCTGGCCGCCGGCGGCCTGGCCGTGGTGGCCTCGCACCGCGCCCCGGGCGCATCCCCTGCCCGCAAACACACCCTGGACATGGACGACTACGCCGATGCTGGCAACGCTGTGGCAATTGGCGCGCCGTGAACTGCGGCTGGCCTGGAGGCGGCCCGCGGAAACGCTGGGCGCCGCGCTGTTCTTCGTGGTGGCGGGGTCGCTGTTTCCGTTGGCGGTGGGGCCCGACCCCGCCCTGCTCGCCGCCATCGGCCCCGGTGTGCTGTGGGTCTGCGCGCTGCTCGGCATTCTTTTGACGCTGCAACGGCCGTTTGCGCAGGACTACGACAACGGCGCACTCGAACAACTGCTGGTGTCGCCCCACCCGCTGCCCCTGCTGGTGGGCGCCAAGCTGGCAGCGCACTGGTTCAGCAGCTGCCTGCCGTTGATCCTGGCCAGTCCGGTGCTGGCGCTGCAATTCGGCCTGTCACCCGGCGCCATCGGCGTGCTGGTGCTGTCGCTGCTGCTGGGCACGCCCACGCTGGCACTGATCGGCGGGCTGGGCGCGGCGCTGACGCTGGGGCTGCGCGGCGGCGCGCTGCTGCCGCTGCTGGTGCTGCCGCTTTACGTGCCGGTGCTGATCTTCGGCAGCGGCGCGGTGTCGGCGGTACACGCCGGCCTGGGCGCCGGCCCGCAACTGTCGCTGCTGGGCGCGGGCCTGTGCCTGGCCCTGCTGCTGTGCCCCTGGAGCGCGTCGGCCGCGCTGCGCGTGGCGCTGGACTGAGGACGCGCCCATGCACAAGCCCCCTGCCCTGAACCCGTTCGCCCCGGCCGCCCCCGCGTCCCGCCCCGGCTGGCTGCGCTATGCCTCGCCGGCCCGCTTCTATCCGCTGGCCGGCCGCCTGATCCCCTGGCTGGCCCTGGCGGCCGCGCTGTTTGGCGCGGCGGGCCTGTACGTGGGCCTGGTGGTGGCGCCCATCGACAGCCAGCAGGGCGAGGTCTACCGCATCCTGTTCATTCACGTGGCGGCGGCGTGGATGTCGATGTTCCTGTATCTGGTGATGGCGCTGTATGCCGCGCTGGGCCTGGTGCTGCAGACCCGGCTGTCATTCATGATGATGCGGGCGCTGGCCCCGACCGGCGCGCTGTTCACCTTCGTGACGCTGTGGACCGGCGCCTTGTGGGGCAAGCCCACCTGGGGCGCGTGGTGGGTATGGGATGCGCGCCTGACGTCGGAACTGATCCTGCTGTTCCTGTACCTGGGCTTCATGGCCTTGCAGGCCGCCAGCGACGACCCGCGCCGCGGCGACCGCGGCGGCGCCATCCTGCTGCTGGCCGGCGTGGTCAACGTGCCCATCATCTATTTCTCGGTGCGCTGGTGGAACACGCTGCACCAGGGCGCGTCCATCAACCTGACCACGGCGCCCAGCATGGCGCACGTGATGCTGACCGCCATGCTGCTGATGGTGGCGGCATTCTGGCTGTACAGCGCCGCCGTGGGGCTGGCGCGGGTGCGAGGCATCATCGCCGAGCGCGAACCGGCCGCAATGCAGGCCGAGGAGAAGGCGCGATGAGCTGGGACGCGCTGTTCTCGCTGCAGGGCCATGGCCCGTACCTGCTGGGCGCCTATGGCGTGACGCTGGCGCTGCTGGCGCTGGAGGCCGGTTTGTTGTGGCGCCGGGCCCGCGCCCGGGCGCGGCAACGCGGAGACGCGCCATGACCCCGCGCAAGCGCCGCGCGCTGGCGCTGGTGGCCGGCCTGGGCCTGTTGGCGGCCGCCGCCGCACTGGTGCTCAACGCCTTGCAATCGAACCTGGTGTTCTTCTTCACGCCCACGCAGGTTGCCGCGCACGAAGCGCCCGGCAGCGGCAGCTTCCGGGTGGGCGGGCTGGTGCAGGAAGGCTCGCTCAAGCGCGAAGCCGACGGCCTGTCGCTGCGCTTCGTCGTGACGGACACGGTGCATTCGGTGCCGGTGGTCTACCGCGGCCTGCTGCCCGACCTGTTCCGCGAGGGCAAGGGCGTGGTGGCGGCGGGCAGGCTGGGCGCGGACGGCGTGTTCCAGGCGTCCGAGGTGCTGGCCAAGCATGATGAAAACTACATGCCGCCGGAAGCCGCCGATGCGATCAAGCGGGCCACGGCGGGCGCCAGGGCCGATGACGGCGCGAGCGGCTCCGGCGCAGCCCAGCGCGCCGGAGCCGATTCCGAGTCCTTGGCGGGCACGCGCCCCGGCGCCTTGCGGGCAGACTCGCAATGATCCCGGAAATCGGCCTGTTCAGCCTGATCCTGGCGCTGCTGGCGGCGATCGTCCAGGGCACCCTGCCGCTGATCGGCGCGGCCACCGGCTGGCAGCCGGGGCTGGCGGTGGCGCGGCCCGCCGCCGTGGCGCAGTTCGGCCTGGCCACCGTGGCCATCGGCTGCCTGGCAGCGTCCTTTCTGCAGAACGACTATTCGGTGCTGTACGTGGCCGCCAATTCGCACGCCGACCTGCCGGCCGCCTACCGCTTCGCGGCGGTGTGGGGCGGCCACGAAGGCTCGCTGCTGCTGTGGCTGTACCTGCTGACGGCATGGACGCTGGCCGTGGCCCTGTGCAGCCGGCGCCTGCCGCCGGCCTTCGCCGGCCGGGTGCTGGCGGTGATGGGCTGGATCAGCGTGGGCTTCCTGCTGTTCCTGCTGTTCCTGTCCAACCCCTTTGAGCGGCTGATGCCGCCGGCCATGGCGGGCCGCGACCTGAACCCGCTGTTGCAGGACCCGGGCATGATCGTGCACCCGCCGATGCTGTACATGGGCTACGTGGGCTTTTCGGTGGCCTTCGCCTTTGCCATCGCCGCGCTGCTGTCCGGCGAACTGGATGCGCTGTGGGCCCGCTGGGTGCGCCCGTGGACGCTGGCCGCCTGGACCTTCCTGACGCTGGGCATCCTGCTGGGCAGCGCGTGGGCCTATTACGTGCTGGGCTGGGGCGGCTGGTGGTTCTGGGACCCGGTCGAGAACGCGTCGTTCATGCCCTGGCTGGCGGGCACCGCGCTGATCCATTCGCTGATCGTCACCGAGCGGCGCGGCGCCTTCCGCAGCTGGACGGTGCTGCTGGCCATCTGCACGTTTTCGCTCAGCATCCTGGGCACGTTCCTGGTGCGTTCGGGCGTGCTGACGTCGGTGCATGCCTTCGCGGTGGACCCGGGCCGCGGCCTGTACATCCTGGGTTTCATGACCGTGATCGTGGGCGGTTCGCTGGCGCTGTACGCGTGGCGCGCGCCCAAGGTGGGCCTGGGCGGGGGCTTCGCGCTGCTGTCGCGCGAGTCCCTGCTATTGAGCAACAACGTGGTGCTGACCGTGGCGGCTGCCTCGGTGCTGCTGGGCACGCTGTACCCGGTGGTGCTGGACGTGCTGGACTGGGGCAAGATCTCGATCGGCCCGCCCTACTTCGAAGCCGTGTTCGTGCCGCTGATGACACCCGCCATCTTCCTGATGGGCGTGGGCCCGGTGGCGCGCTGGAAGCAGGCGCAGGCGCCCGACCTGGGCCGCCGGCTGCGCATCGCGTTCGCCGTCAGCGTGGCCACCGCCGTGCTGCTGCCGCTGGCCATGCCCGGCCCGATCCGGCTGGGCTCGCCGCTGGTGATGCTGGGGCTGTGGCTGGCGGCGTGGTCGGTCGCCAGCGCGGCCGCGCACGCCTGGCAGCGCCTGACGGACGGCGACGGCCACTGGCTGCGCCGCCTGGGCCGCCAGCCGCGGTCTTGGTACGGCATGCTGCTGGCGCACGCCGGCATCGGCATCTTCATTGCCGGCGCCACGCTGGCCAACGGCTACGAGGTCAAGCAGGAACTGCGGCTGGAGCCGGGCGCGGCGCAAGAGGCCGGCGGTTACCGCTTCGTGTTTGCCGGCCTGGCGCCCGCCACCGGCCCGAACTACAGCGCCCAGCGCGCCGAATTCCACGTCACCCGCGACGGCCGGCCGGTCACCACGCTGTATCCCGAAAAGCGCCTGTACACCGTGCAGGACATGCCGCTGAGCCAGGCCGCCATCGACAGCGGCTTCACCCGCGACTTGTTCGTGGCGCTGGGCGAGCCGGCCGGCGGATCGGCCTGGACGGTGCGCATCCAGGTCAAACCCTTCATGGCGTGGATCTGGGCCGGCTGCCTGCTGATGGCGCTGGGCGGCCTGCTGGCGGCCGGCGACAAGCGCTACCGCCAGCGCGAAGCACATGCGCCCCACCCCCGCGGTGTGCCCGCCGCCTCGCGGGAGGGCACCTGATGCTGCGCTACCTGCTGCCCCTGGCGGTGTTCCTGGCCATGGCCGTGTTCCTGGCGCTGGGCCTGTCGCGCGACCCGCGCGCGGTGCCGTCCGCCATGATCGACAAGCCCGCCCCGGCCATCAGCTTGCCGCTCTTGCACGCGCCCGACCAGCGGCTGGAGGTGCAGTCGCTGCGCGGCAAGGTCTGGCTGCTGAATGTATGGGCCTCGTGGTGCGCGCCGTGCCGCGAAGAACTGCCGGTGCTGCGGGAAGCGGCCCGGCGCCACGGCGTGCCGCTGTATGGCCTGAACTACAAGGACAAGCCCGAGGACGCGCTGGCCTGGCTGGGCCGCCATGGCGACCCGTACATTGCGTCCGCCAGCGACGTCGATGGCCGGGTGGGCATCGAATATGGCGTGTACGGCGTTCCCGAGACCTTCGTCATCGACGGCGCCGGCCGCATCCGCTACAAGCAGCTGGGCCTGATCACGCCGGAAATCTGGCGCACGCGGCTCCAGCCGATGATCGAGTCGCTGCAATGACGAAACGAATAAGCGCCTGCGCCGCCCTGATCGCGCTGGCGCTGCTGCTGGCCAGTCCCGCAAGCGCCCAGGCGCCGTCGCCGCCGCTCTCGCCCGAGCTGGAGCAGCGCGCCGAACACCTGGCGCACGGCCTGCGCTGCCTGGTGTGCCAGAATCAGACGCTGGCCGAATCCAACGCGCCGCTGGCCCACGACATGCGCAACCTGATCCGCGGGCAGTTGGCCGAGGGCCGCAGTGACGCCCAGATCATGCGCTTCTTCGAAGACCGCTACGGCGATTTCGTGCGCTACGACCCGCCCTTCAAACCCGTCACCTGGCTGCTGTGGCTGGGGCCTTTCGCGCTGCTGGCGCTGGGCTTCGCGGTGTTGCTGCGCACATTGGCGCGGCGGCCCCGGTCGCGCCCGCCGCTGACGGCTGACGAACGCGCCCGCGCGGCCCGTTACCTGGATTCCGGCCCATGACCCCGCTCTGGCTTGCCGTGCTGGTCCTGCTGCTGGCCACCCTGCTGTGCCTGGTGCCGCCGCTGCTGCGCCGCCCACCCCCGGCCGCCGCCCGCGAGGCCGACACCGGCCTGCGCGACTTCTATCGCGCCCAGCGCGAGCAGGTGCAACGCGACCTGCGCGAAGGCGCGCTGAGCGCGGACGCCGCCGCGCGCGCCGACGAGGAGTTGCAGCGCGACCTGCTGCAGGACCTGGCACAACGCGACGGCGGCGCGCCGCATGCCACCGGCCACCGCGTCGGCGTCGCCGCCGCCTGCCTGCTGAGCCTGGCCCTGCCGCTGGCCGCGGCCCTCTTGTACGGCCACCTGGGCAACCCGCGCGCCGCCGCCACGCTGGCGCAGGCCGATACGGCCGAACCGCATGCCGGCGACGATGGCGACAGCATGGCCCTGGCCGTCAACGCGCTGGCCCAGCGCCTGCGCGCCGCGCCCGACGATGCCGACGGCTGGTATACGCTGGCCCGTTCCTACGAAACGCTGGGCCGCTACACCGACGCGGCGGCCGCCTACCGCCAGGTGTTGCGCCTGGTGCCCGACCAGCCGCAAGTGCTGGCCGACCTGGCCGATGCGCTGTTGTCCGCCAACCAGGGCGCGCCCGATGCCGGGTCCATCGCCGCCGTTGCGCAGGCCCTGGCGGCACAACCGGACCAGCCCAAGGCCCTGGCGTTGGCCGGCATGATGGCGCTGCGGCGCGGCGACGCCGCCGAAGCACTCGGTTACTGGCAACGCCTGCAGGCGATCCTGCCGCCCGAATCCGAGGCCGCGCGCCAGATCGAATCGAACATTGCCCAGGCCCGCGCCATGGCACAGGCGAACGGGGGGAACGGCAACGCGCAACGCCAGGCAAGCGGACCGACGCCACCACCGGCCGGGCCAGCCCCTACGCCGCAAACCGCCCTGCCGGGCCCCACGCCGGGACCTGTCGCCGCGACGGCGGCGCCGTCCGCCGCCCCCGGCCATCTCAGCGGCCATGCCAGCATCGCTCCCGCCCTGCAGGCGCAGGTGCGCCCCACCGATACCGTCTTCATCCTGGCGCGGCCGGTGTCCGGCTCGCGCATGCCGCTGGCCGTGCTGAAGCTGCAGGTGTCCGACCTGCCGCGCGCCTTCACGCTGGACGACCGCAACGCCATGTCGCCGCAGGCCACCCTGTCCAGCGCCGGCCGCGTCCAGGTCGAAATCCGCGTCAGCCGCTCGGGCGCGGCTACTGCCCAGCCCGGCGACCTGAGCGGCACGCTGGGTGAGGTGAACGTGCCCGGCGCGGGGCTGGAACTGGTGGCTGATACCGTCGTGCACTGACGGCGGTTCGGGGTCCGGCCGCCATTCGGCGCTACCCCGGCGCCTATCCCGCTACGCCCGCTTGATCCGCGTCGGCAGTCGTCCACGACGTGGAGTAGACGTGCGGGTCGGTCTTCATGCCAAGTTTGAGGATCTTCAGGTCGGCGCGGTGCTTGGTCATCAGGGTGGCGTTTTCCTTCGTACTGCAAGACGGTGGTGCGGAACTGGCCCCAGCGAGGAGCGGTTTTCCGTTGATTTGAGTCAAAAAAGGGGCCCCTCTTCTGGCTGCCGCAGCCAGCAAGCCCGCGTCTTCAGCAGATCACGGGAATTGGGGGGCCCATTTTCAGATTTTTCTAATTCTCGATTGTCTTTGCGCCGGCCAGAATGGCCGCTCGCTCATGCGTACCTCTCCCTCAACCCATCCCAATAGGTCAAGACAAATGGCTGACAGCATGACCATTTTTCAATACAAAAATACAACAGGCAACAGGCAACAGTGCTTACATATGCCCTATTTCCAGCGCTCGGTGACTTTTCGTGCCGTTTCTTGGTCGCAAGGGACTACCAGCAAGGGGAACACCCAATGCTGACCAAGAGGGTGAAAACAGCGGCGCCGACGTTATCGTCGGCGGCAATGGCGGACGCACCGCCTTGCACTCCCAGCCCCTCGTGCTGCCAACCTCCGCAAGCGTGCTGGACCACGCGCGCCCTGCGCGCGCTGATGATCCTCGGACTGGCAAGCCAGATGGGTGCCTGCTCGTGGATGATCCCACCGATGCGGTACCTAACGATGGGCGACGAAAACAGGGCGGAAACATCGAGCATTTCGATACAGGCTAACCCGAAGCTGCCCCGTTCTTGGACTTCCTGACGTACAACGTCAACAAGCCCGTTGACGCCGCCCAGACGACCAGGTCTGCCGCCAATGATGGCGCGGAATCCGTCGACCCCATCGCCCCAACACGCGCAAACCAGGAGGTTGATCAAGATGACACCTTGCGCATTGCCCGCTTGCCAGGACACGCACTGCTCGCTGGCCGCAGCCTCACGTGGACGGCACCGCATTCCGTAAAAACTAACTGGGGTGCTGCCACCGCTGAACACGTCGGTGGACGCGACCGCTGCTGCGGCGGTGCTGGCACGACCAACAATTCGCTGCTCAGCGCCGGCATGCCCGGCGGCATTCTGTACGGCCCGCGCTACGCCACGCGATAGCCTCCCACGTTGTGCCGAGCAACGCATTCATGCAGCGCTCGGCACATCTGCGGGGCCTGCCCGGCGATCTCGCTCTGCCGGCAGCCCAATGGCGTAACCGACGCCGGGAACGGTTTGAATGAGATTGCCGCCCAGCTTTCGCTTGAGCTGATGAATGAATACGGCAACGGTGTTGCTGTCGATGCGCTTCCCAGTGCCGTAGACGACGCTATGCAAATGCGCACGCCGCACGACGTGCCCTTGACGATCAACCAACGCCATGAGCGTGCGGAACTCCTGCGCGCTGAGTCGTACGTCGACGCCGCTTCGGGTCACGGCGCGTCGATGACGATCAATGATGACGTCGCCGCAGGTAAACACGGGGGTGACACGGCCAGCGCTACGGCGAATGACCGATCGCACCCGCGCCCACAGCTCATCGAGATGGATGGGCTTGATCAGGTAGCCGTCGGCGCCCGCGTCCAATCCCGCAATGCGCTCACTGAGCTGGCCGCGGGCGGTGAGCATCAACACCGGGGTGGCGTCGTAACGGTCGCGTATCCAGCGCAGAATGGCCAGCCCGGAATCCCTGGGCAGGTCGAAGTCAAGCAGAATCGCCGCATAGGCGTGATCACGCAATGCCATACGCGCCGCAATCGCATTGTCAGCCAGATCAACGTGCCAACCGCTCTGCCTGGCATCCTCGCAAATCGACTCGGCCAGCATCCGATCATCTTCAACAAGAAGCAGCTTCATTCACTAGCAGTCCGTAGGGGATGGCTGACTGATTTCCGAATGCAATGGACCAACGGTCTGGGGAGAAGACAGCCGCTTGCGGCCGCCGCCCCCTTGGCGCGCGTTCAAATCTGGTCGACGTTCAGTTTTCCCTTCTGCAACAGATCATTGATGATGACCTGGTTGTTCATCTGGCCGCCCTGCGTCAGGTCGACGTTCTCGAGCACGATCTTCTGGTCCGCGCCTTGGGCCCCGAGTTTTCCTTGCGTGTTGACGTCGATGACCGTGTTGCCGCCTTCCTGGTGAAAATTCAGGTATTGAATCAGGCTGCCGTCCTGCTCGCCGACCAGCAGGTCCCTCAAGTCCAGCACATCGCCCCCCTCGGATGGCTTGCCCGGCGAGAAGTCCTTGATGATGTCGATGGCCGGCTTGGCGGTGGTGCCCTGGTCGCCCAGTTCCCACTTGAAGGTATCGCTGCCCGCGCCGCCGATCAGCGTATCGTCGCCCTTGCCCCCGATCAACAGATCATTGCCCGCGCCCCCTTCCAGGGTGTCGTTGCCCGAACCGCCGTACAGCACGTCGTTGCCATCGCCGCCATACAGCTTGTCGTCACCGGCGCCGCCGTAGAGGATGTCATCGCCTTCGTCGCCATACAAGGTGTCGTTGCCGCCCTGGCCATAGAGAATGTCGTTGCCCGTGCCACCGTGGACCGTGTCATCACCACCGCGCGGGTCATCAAGCAAATTGAATTCGGCGTGATGCTCCTTCAGGTACGAATAGATATCCGTCGAGGTCGCGGGACGGCCCAGGTTGAAGGTCAGGTAGTCCGTCAGCGCCTTCATCCCCTGGCCATCGTGCGTGCCGGCCGCGACATCGCCCCACGTCAGGTGGTCGGTGTTGATCGTGTCCGCGAAAATGATGTCATCGCCCGCCCCGCCGTAGATGATGTCGCTGCCGACAGGCGCCGGATCGGTGTTGATCTTGCCCCCCTGCAACGCGGCGTCGAGGTCGCCCGGTTTCAGTACGATGTCGACGTTGCCTGCAACCGAACTGACTACGTTGGCCGCGGTGTAGGTAGTCTGGGTGATGTTGTCGATACGAACCGTGGCATCGCGTCCGTTGTCTGTTTTGTCGGTCAGATCAAAGACCAGCCTGTACGAGCCGGGCGGGAGTACGCCGGTGGTCATCGTCTGTGAACCAGAAAGAGCGGCGGTGTAGTCACTGCGTTCCACCAAGACCCAACTGGTGCCGTCCAAGCGCTGCAAGACCCACGAGAACGAGTCGCCCGTGGCAAAGTTTGACGTACTCGCGCTGAACGAGAGCTTTGCGTAGCTGGACGTGACAAGCGTTGGGCTGTGCGCCGCTGTCTGCCCGCCGCCATAGACGTCCACAAATTGCAGCGCATTGCCGCTGCGACTGAACGAGCCGCCACTGTCGGCGACAGTATCGCCCCAGTTCCTCAGATTGTTCCAGCTCATTCTGGACAACAACCCACCATCGTTGTTGAAATTCGCCAGCGTGGTGGTGTTGCCACTACCGATGCCGGCATAGGCCGTCTCGCCGCTTCCACCGGTATTGTCGAACCACTGCAGCATGTCCTTGTTGATCCCGGGCCCGATGCCGATGCCATGCACCTCACTGATTTTCGCCAGCGGGCCGAAAGCGGCCACTGATTCCTCCACGACGGTCTTGCTGGGGGGATCGTAGCCGTCACCGCCCAGTATCGGTTCGCCCGCCCGATCGGTGGTCATGTAGTAGGTCGGCGTGCCGTCGGTCAGAAAGAACGCCAGGTTCTCGAGTTTCGCGGAAGTCGAACTGCCTGACGCATTCTGACTGTTGAACCACTGCACGGCAGCGTTGAAGGCGGACGAGTAATTGGTCCCACCCTCTGCGCTCAGGGCTTCGATCGCGGTGAGCAGCGCGGGCAGCTTCTCTGCATTGAGACCATTGATGCTCACCGGGGTGTCGGCAGTCGTGGAGAAACCGATCAGCGAGACGTTGACCGCGCCGTCATGCTTGCTCAGCTGATTCGTCAGATTGGCCAGCGCATCCTTGACGAGCTTCATACGTGATTGTTCGTAGTGATACCGGAGCGCTTGTGGGTACGAAATACCTTCACTGCCATTCAACCCGTGCGCCATGCTGCCGGAAGTATCCACCATCAGCGCGATGTTGTAGTTTTTCCCCGGGGATACATAGGTGACCATTCCGCCCTTGTCGCCGATGATGATATCGTCGCCGCTGCCGGCGGTGATCGCTGGATTGGCGCCGGTGCCGCTGCTCGTGTTTTCGCCGGTGATCATGTTATCGGTCGTCAGGGCGAAGTTGTATACGCCTGACGTGTTCCGGCCGCCATGATCGGTACCGCCGTCGTCACGCACCTGGAAACCGAACGAGGTATCCTGACCCGCGGCAGCAGGCGTATAGACCAGCTTGCCGCCCGCGATGTCGGTAGCCCAGACCACCGTGTTTGCGGTGACCGGCTGGCCATTCAAGGTCAACGCCCCATCAGTCGGCAAACGCGTGATGATCACGCTTTGCAAGCTGTCGCCTTCCGCGCCGCCGTCGAAGTTGAACTCGGCAGGGGAGAACACATGGCTGCTGCCCGCCACGACACGGGCCGCGTTGTCGGCGGCGACCGGGGCGTCATTGGTCCCGACCACGTCGATGGAAACGACCTGCCTGGCCGAACCGTCGAACGAGGTAACGTCGAAGGTCTCCCTCATCACCCTGCCCGCGGGCAGGTCTTGGACCGCCTTCAGGTTGTTGTCCAATCCATAGGTCCAATTGCCATTGGCGTCGATCGAGAACGCACCGTACAGGCCCTTGACGCCGGTCTGGGCAATGAAGCTGCCCTGCCCCGCGTCGGCATCCGAGACCGTGAGTTTGCCGGCGGCCGTCAGCGTGAGATCCTCCGTCACCCTGCCGGTAGCCTGGCCGGTGATCGTCGCGATGTCATTGGTTCCGGTGATGGTGATCGTGACTTCCTGGACCGCCGTGCCGCCCTGGCCGTCGTCCACGGTGACCTTGATGGTATCGGTGACCGTCTGGCCTTCGGCGAGGGCCTGGACCTTGGCGCTGCCGTTGTCCAGCACATACGTCCATTTTCCAGTCTGGTCGACGGCCAAGGTGCCGTAGACGCCCTTGCCGCCGTCATTGACGGACCAGACGTGAGTGTCCTGGGCATCGACGTCGGTCTTGGTCAACTGACCGGACGCGGTCAGCGTTGTGTCTTCCTTCACCGCGCCTATGGCCGTGCCGGCAATGGCCGGAGCGTCGTTGGTACCGGTGATGGTGACGGTGACGGTCTGCGTGGCCTGGCCGCCGTTGCCGTCGTCAACGGTCACGATGATGGCGTCGGTCGCCTTCTGGCCTTCGGCCAGCGCCTGGACCTTGGCGGCGCCGTTGTCCAGCACGTAGGTCCACTTGCCGTTCTGGTCGAGCGTGAACGAACCGTACTGGCCCTTGCCGTCATGGCTGAGCGACCAGACGTGCCGATCGTTGACGTCGACATCGGCTTGGGTCAGTTGACCGGACACGGACTGGGTGCCGTCTTCCTTGACCGCGCCGGTGGCCTCGCCGCTGAGCGTTGGCTGATCGTTGGTGCCCTTGATGGTGATGACGACCTGACCGGTGGCGCCATCGATGGCCGCAACCGTGATGGTCTCGGTCAGGCTTTCCTTGGCGCCCAACTGCTGCACCGCGGCGGCGTCATTGTCCAGCGTGAAGGTCCAGTTGCCGGTGGCGTCGATCGTGAATCTGCCGTACTCGCCCTGCGATTCCGTCTGCGGCCTGAATGCGGCCTGACCGACATCCCCGGCCGTGATATCGAGTTTTCCATTGGCGACGAGCGTGGTGTCTTCCTGGACGGTGCCCTTGTCATCGCCCGGTCTGCTGGGCGTGATCACCGCGACGTCATTGGTACCGGTGATATCGATCGTGATGGCCTGGGCCGCCTTGCCACCGCGGCCATCATCGACCGTGACCGTGATGGTGTCGGTGACCTTCTGGCCGTCGGCCAGGGCCTGGACCTTGGCGCTGCCGTTCGCCAGCGTGTAGGTCCACTTGCCGGCCTGATCCACGGTGAACGCCCCGTAGTCGCCTTTGCCGTCGTTGTCGACCGACCAGACGTGCACGTCAGTGGCATCGACATCAAACTGGGTCAGTTGACCTGTCGTGGTCAGCGTGCCGCCTTCCTTGACGCTGCCGGTAGAGATACCACGAATGGTTGGCGTGTCGTTGGTGCCGACCACGTTGACGACGATAGCCTGGGCCGCCTTGCCGCCGTTGCCGTCGTCCACCGTCACGATGACGGTGTCAGTGACTGTCTGACCTTCGGCCAGCGCCTGGACCTTGGCGCTGTCGTTGTCCAGCACATAGGTCCACCTGCCGGTCTGGTCGACGCTGAAGGTGCCGTACTGGCCCTTGCCGTCATTGTTGACGGACCAGGTGTGCGTGTCGGTCGCGTCGATGTCGGTCTTGGTCAACTGGCCGAAGGTGCTCAGCGTGCCGTCTTCCTTGACCGCGCCAGTGGCCGCGCCGGCGATCGTCGGCACGTCATTCGTGCCGCTGATGGTGATCGTGACTCGCCCGGTGGTGCCGTCCGCCGTGGCGACCGTAAATATCTCGGTCAAGCTGTCTTTGGCGCCCAGTTGCTGCACCGCCTTGGCGTCATTGTCCAGCTTGAAGGTCCAGTAGCCATTCGCATCGATCGAGAATGCACCGTACGCACCCTGAAAGCCTGTCTGCGGCGTGAACACGGCTTCCCCCTTGTCGGGGTCGGCCACGTCCAGCTTGCCGCCGGCGGTCAGGGTGGTGTCTTCCTTGACAGTGCCCTTGTCGTCGCCCGGCTGACTTGGGGTGATGACCGCGCCGTCGTTGGTGCCGCCGACCGTGATGGTGATGGTCTGCGTGGCCTTGCCGCCCTGGCCGTCATCGACGGTCACGGTAAAGGTTTCCTTGACCGACTCGCCCGTCTTGAGCGCCTTGACCTCGACGTTGGCGCCATCAAGGTCAAAGGTCCATTTGCCGCTCTGATCGACAGCGAAGCTGCCGTACCGGCCTTTGCCTTCGTTGTTGACGGACCAGGTGTGCGTGTCGTTGATGTCGACGTCGGTCTTTTCCAGTTGGCCGGTGGCGCGGGTGCTGCCACCATCGGTGACTTCACCCGAGGCCTGGCCGCTGATCACCGGCACGTCATTGGTGCCATGGATCGTGACGGTGACCGTGCCGGTGGTGCCATCGGCAGTGGTGACCGTGAAGGTTTCGGTCAGCTTCTCGTTCACGCCCAGGGCCTGGACCTTGGGATCGTCGTTGTTGAGCGCGTACTTCCAGTGGCCGTTGACATCGATCGAGAATTTGCCGTATTCGCCCTTGGCATCGGTCTGCGTCTCGAAGACGGCCTCGCCGGCATCCTTGTCGGTCACGTCCAGCTTGCCGGCGGCGGTCAGGGTGGTGTCTTCCTTGACGGTGCCCTTGTCGTCGCCCGGCTTGCTCGGGGTGATCACGGCGGCGTCATTGGTGCCGGTGATCTCGATGGTGATGTCCTTGGTCGCCTTGCCGCCATGGCCGTCGTCGACGGTGACAGAAATGGTGTCGGTGACCTTCTGGCCTTCGGCCAGGGCCTGGACCTTGGCGCTGTCGTTGTCCAGCACGTAGGTCCACTTGCCGTTCTGGTCGACGCTGAAGGTGCCGTACTGGCCCTTGCCGTCATTGTTGACGGTCCAGGTGTGCTTGTCGGTGGCGTCGACGTCGGCCTTGTCGAGCTGGCCGCTCGTGGTCTGGGTGCCGTCTTCCTGCACCGCGCCAGTGGCCGTGCCGCTGATCGTCGGGGCGTCGTTGGTGCCGTTGATGGTGATGACGACCTGGCCGGTGGTGCCGTCGGCGGTGGTGACCGTGAAGGTTTCCGTCAGGCTGTCCTTGGCGCCCAGCAGCTGGATGGCCTTGGCGTCGTTATCCAGCTTGAAGGTCCAGTTGCCGTTGGCATCGATCGAGAACGTGCCGTACTTGCCCTGGAAGCCGGTCCGCGGACGGAACACCGCCTCACCGGCATCCGGGTCCGCGACGTCCAGCTTGCCGCTGGCGGTCAGGGTGGTGTCTTCCTTGACGGTGCCCGCGTCGTCGCCCGGCTTGCTGGGCGTGATGACCGCGCCGTCGCTGGTGCCGTCGACCGTGATGGTGATGGTCTGCGTAGCCCTGCCGCCATGGCCGTCGTCGACGGTGACGGAAATGGTGTCGGTCAGGTGCTCGCCATCCTTGAGCGCCTTGACGGTGGGGTTGGCGTTGTCGAGCTTGTAGGTCCACTTGCCATTCTGGTCCAGCGTGAACGAGCCATACACGCCCTTGCCGTCGTTGCCGAGGGACCAGGTATGCGTGTCGTTGGTGTCGACGTCGTGCTCGGTCAGCTGACCGGTCACGGCCTGGTTGCTGCCTTCCTTGACCTGGCCGGTGCTGGTGCCGGTAATGGTCGGGGCATCGTTGGTGCCCGCGACCGTCACGGTGATGACCTGGGTCGCCTTGCCGCCATGGCCGTCGTCGACGGTGACAGAAATGGTGTCGGTGACCTTCCGGCCTTCGGCCAGGGCCTGAACCTTGGCGCTGTCGTTGTCCAGCACATACGTCCACTTGCCGTTCTGGTCGAGGGTGAAGCTGCCGTACTGGCCCTTGCCGTCGTTGTTGAGCGACCAGGTATGCGTATCGGTGGTGTCGATGTCGTGCTTGGTCAGCTGGCCCGCTACTTCCCGGACGCCGTCTTCCGCGACATCGCCGGCGGCCTGGCCGGTGATCGTCGGGGCATCGTTGGTGCCGTTGATGGTGATGGTGACCGTGCCGGTGGTGCCGTCGGCGGTGGTGACCGTGAAAGTCTCCTTCAAGGACTCGCCCACGGCCAGCGCCTGCACGCGCGGATCGGCCTGGTTCAGGCTGTAGACCCAGTTGCCATTGGCGTCGATCGAAAAGGTGCCATGGACGCCCACGCGGTCGGCCACGGCTACGAAGAAGGGCTCGCCGTCGTCGGGGTCCACCACGTTGAGCTTGCCGTTGGCGGTGGAGACCTCGTCCTCGACCACAGTGCCTGCATCGTCGCCCGGCTTGGAAGCGGTTATCTGCGCCACGTCGTTGACGCCCACGACCGTGATTTCCACGGTGGCGCTGGCCGTCGCGCCGCTGGGATCGGTGACCACGTAGGAAATCGCGGTGTTGACGGTCTGCCCTTCGGGAAGACGCTGGAAGCTGTTGCCAGGGACGAAGGTGTAGCTGCCATCCGGCAGCACGGTGAAGAGGCCGCCGTTTGAACCGATGACGGCAACACCGCTCGAGACCATGGGCTGGTCGTTGATGGAAACCAGGGTCAGGGGATCGCCGTCGGGATCGCTGTCGTTGGCCAGCAGGTTGCCGCGCAGGACAGTCTTCTCGTCCGTGCGCGCGATGTCATTGACCGCCAGGGGTGCGTTGTTGTTGTCGCCCGCGGCGGCAGCGCCCGTGCTGCTTGAGGCGCGGTCGATGGTGTCGGCGACGCGGCCCCGACTGGCATAGCCTATATCCAACGGGCTGGTCGTTTCCAGGATGCGGGCCAGGCGCACGAAGCTCCCGCCGCCGTCGCCCCCGGCGCTGCCGGTCAGCGCGACGTCCGTGGGATCCAGTGCTTCGAGCGGATCCTGCCCGGTTTGCAGGGCTGCCAGCAGGCGGTCGGAATCGGCCCCCGTGGGCGACATGAGCATGGACTCGCTCGGATCGGCCATCGGGCCCGCCATATCCTCGCTGACGGCGACTTCACGGCCTGCACCGATCACGATCGGCATGCCGTTTTCCACCTGCAGCGCCACGCTGGCGCCCGAGGCCGTGACGATGTCGCTGCCCATCGGCACATTGCTACCCTGATGCAACTCGGTCAGGGAGCCGTCGCTGTTGCGTATCCACGCGCGACCCGTGATTTCCGTAACGACTGCAGGGGAAGACTTGGCCATGCCGGCTCCATTGACACAACATTGCAAGCGAATCGCAGCGATCGCGTTGCCAATGAGGTCAACGAGCCAGTAACGCTGCCGGGTGTCGTCACGGAAGGACTCGCCCGGCGTCCGATCATCGTCAACAAGAAGCTGGGTTGCTCAATAGCAGTCCATACGCGAGGGCCACCTCATTCTTGAATGATGGATGGAGGTTTTTAATTTTCTTTTAAGACGCGGAATCAACAGGACGGGGACGGATGCCTTGACGCCTTCGTTGTCACACCCGCGCCGAATCGGCGCCGCCGCGGTACAGGTTGTAGTTCATCACCACCTGGATCATGGCGGGTTCCTCATGTCACTCCGGCCGTGTCAGCGCTTCGCGCCACACGGCAAGTTTTTCTTCGAATCTGGCGGCGGCGTGGGCCGGGCTGGTGGACGGAAGGTCCAGGTATTGCAGGGAACGGCCGCAGGCCAGCTGCGGCAGCACGTGGCGGCGATACAGGGCAGCGGCCTTGGTGCCGTTGAAGCAGATGCGAACGACGTGGGGGTGGGCCTGGAAAAAGGCGGCGAAATCGTTGGGGACCAGGGTATCGAGGCGGATGGCGGCGTCGAGGCTGCCGGGGCGTTCGCAGGTCTGCAGGACGTCCCAGAGGGCGATGCGGGCGTGTTGCAGGGCTCGCAGACGGTGAGGGTAGTCGGCGGCGGGGTCGAAGCCCAGGACTTGGGCGGCGATGGGCCAGAAGGCGTTGCGGGGGTGGGCGTAGTAGCGGGTCTGCTTGAGCGAAGCGATGCCGGGCATGGAGCCCAGGATCAGGATGCGGGCGTCGGCGGCGGCGACGGGGGCAAAGCCTTGGACGTGATGGGGCAGCTCTTTCATGGCGCGGTCGGCGGGGAAATTCATGGGGAAAGGATACGCGAGGCGGACGCGGGTTCACGGCGCCGGATCTTGCCTGGGCGCCATTGGGGCGGACTGACGAGGCTGGCGCTGGCGCCGTCCTATTTATGGAACGGTGCTTATCAATGCCGGGGGCTACCGGAACAAGCGTATCGCCCTTATCTTGATAGGTATGACGAACGGCCCCGTAGGGGCCGCGCAACAGGAATGACGATCATGAAGAAGATTCTGGGTGTGCATGCCAGTCCGCGTCCCCACTGGGTGGGCGACGGCTTTCCGGTGCGCTCGATGTTTTCCTATGGGGACAAGGGCAAGGATGTCAGCCCCTTCCTGCTGCTGGACTACGCGGGTCCGGCGCAGTTCGCGCCGGCCACGCAGCCGCGCGGGGTGGGCCAGCATCCGCACCGCGGGTTCGAGACAGTGACGATCGTGTACAGCGGCGAAGTCGAGCATCGCGATTCGACCGGCAACGGCGGCGTGATCGGGCCGGGCGACGTGCAGTGGATGACGGCGGCATCGGGCATCCTGCACGAGGAATTCCATTCGCCCGCCTTCACGCGCCAGGGCGGTGAGCTGGAAATGGTGCAGCTGTGGGTGAACCTGCCGGCCAAGGACAAGAAGGCCCCGGCCGGCTATCAAAGCCTGCTGAACGCGGATATTCCGGTGGTGTCGCTGCCGGACGACGCGGGGTCGCTGCGCGTCATCGCCGGCAGCTTCGCGGGCCAGACGGGGCCTGCGCGCACGTTCACGCCGATCGACGTCTGGGACGTGCGCCTGGCCGCCGGCAAGTCGGCGACGTTCGCCATTCCGGCGGGCCGCAACAGTATGCTGGTGATGCTGCGCGGCACGGTGCTGGTGAACGGCGAATCGGTGGCGCGCGATGCGCAGCTGACGCTGTTCGGCCGCGACGGTGATTCGATCACGGTCGAAGCCAACAACGACGCCGTGTTCCTCGTGCTGAGCGGCGAGCCGATCGACGAGCCGGTGGTGGGCTATGGACCGTTCGTGATGAATTCGCAGGCCGAAATCGTCGAAGCGATCCAGGACTTCAACGCCGGCAAGTACGGGCAGATGCACTAAAGCGCGTGACCCGGCGGGCGGGGGCCGAATCGGCGTCCCTGCCCGCCAGCCGATTCTCGCGGCAAAGCAAGACAGCGCGGCCCTTCATTGCGAAGGTGGCCGCGCTTTTTCTTGTCCATTCTGGAAGCCTGAAAGTATCAGACAAATACGCGGGTGAAGCGGCTCCGGCATCGGCTACAGTCTGATCATTCCTGCATGGCTTCCCCCAATTGGAAATGCACTATGGGCACGATCATTGAATCATTGCGCGAAGATCTGCGTGCGCTTCACCAAGCCGGCGCGGTCAGCAAAGCCCGCTTGCGCAAGTTCAACGACCTCTGCCGGCCAGTCCCTTCAACCGATACTCCGAACACCCGACATTGCTGCGCCGCAATGCATGACGCCGTCGCCGCATCCGGCCTGGTGCCTGCCTCGCCCCCACCGGTTTTGCGCAGTCCGCGGATAGGCGCTGCGAAAAACGGATAGTTTTTCCGCCTCCGGGACGGGTTTTCCAGCAGGTCAGCGGGGCCGACGGCGCTTTACTATTGGGGCCATCAAAAGGCCCATGCCGCAAGCGGCGCGACGGGCCTGGGACCCCGGCGGCGACAGGCCGGACACCTGGACAAGAGCGAGGAAATCCCGGCCATGCTGAACACGATGCAGTCCGATGCCGGCACGTCATGGCCGTCGGTCGAGCCGCGGTCGGCCGAGCGGGGCCCGGCCGTGGCAAGCCCGACGTATCGCAGCAGTGCCGAGCGCAGCCCGACCTGGCCTGAAAAAGCCTGTCCGTCCGCGCCAGACGCCCGATCCGCCGCCTGGCGGGTGGATGCCGTCTTGGCGATGCCGGCGCAACAGTTGTTCGCCTCAGGCGACCTGGACGAAGCGCGGTCGATGGTGGGCCGGGTAATGCGGCCGCATCTGCTGGGCGTGGTGGGGCCGCGGCAACGGCTCGATGCCCGCATGCATCACCAGCCGCTAGGCGAGGTGTCGCTGAACCGGCTGCGCTATGGCGCGGATGTCGAGATCCGCCCGGGGCCGCTTGAAGACTTCTTCCTGGTGCAGATGCCGCTGTCGGGCACGGCCACCATCGAAAGCGGCCCGCAGCGGGTGGATTCGACGCCCGAGGTCGCCTCGGTGGTCAGCCCCGACGACGACCTGGCGATGCGCTGGGCCGACGACAACGACCAGTTCATGCTGCGCATCGGCCGATCGCTACTGGAACGCACGTTGGTGGGCCACCTGGGCGTGACGCTGGACCGGCCGCTGCGCTTTCAGCTGGGCTTTCGCTGGCGCGAGTGCCCGGCGTGGCGCTGCCTGATGGCGTATCTGCTGGACTGCTCGTCGCAGCACACTGACCTGGCCGAGCACAAGCTGATCGTGCACCAGATGGAACAGCTGGTGGCCGCGACGCTGCTGTCCGCCCTGCCCCACAACTACAGCAACACGCCGGCCAGCCGCCGCGCCGCGGTGCTGCCGCGCCACGTGCGCTGCGTGCAGGACTATCTGCAGGCGCATGCGCACGAACCGGTCAGCGCCGAACAGCTGGCGCGCATCGCGGGGGTCAGCGTGCGCAGCCTGTATGCCGGCTTCAAGGAATTCCTGGGCGTCAGCCCGATGCACTACCTGCGCGACCTGCGCATGGAACGCGCGCGCGCCGAACTGGTGTCGGGCGAATGCCAGAATATCGCCGGCGTGGCGCTGCGCTGGGGCTTCGCGCACCTGGGCCGGTTCAGCACCGGCTACAAGGCGCGCTACGGCGAAAGCCCCAGCCAGAGCCTGCGCCGCCACGGCTGACGAACTCGGCAGGCGAGGCAAGATCGGCGGGACGCACGGGACCTTCCGCTCAAACGCGCATTCGCATTACGAGGGCTAGCGCGGCTTCCAGGTCAGCCCGTCGGTCGAGCGGTATTCCGGCGTGCCCGTGCAGCAGCCGCCCGCACCAAACGCCTGGCGGCCGATGAAGGCCTGGATGAAGCCCTTGCCCACCGTCAGTTCCTGGCGCACGCAGATCGTGGGCAGCGGATAGAAGTCGCCTTCCAGCACCAGCGTCCAGGCCACGTTGTCGCCCTCTGCCGGGTCTACCTTGTAGATCTTGCATTCATGCATGAGCAGGTGGATGGGCTTGCCCGCCAGCGTGCCCTTGAACTGGAGGGCTTCCGGGGTTTCCTGGGTGGCCAGGGTTTCAGCCGTGTACCTGGACCCGGCGGGCGGCGGCGGCAGCGACGAATCGCAGCCGGCCAGCGCCACGGCCACGCATGCGGCCAGGGCCAGGCGGCGGGCGACGCGTGGCATGGCGGCAGCCTGGTCAGGCCACGTTGGCGTAGCGCTGTTCAAGGTAGGCAATGATGTCGTTGGACTCGTACATCCAGCGCGTGCCGTCCGCTTCCTCGATGCGCAGGCATGGCACCTTGACCTTGCCGCCGCCGGCCTGCAATTCGGCGCGCGCCTGGGGATTGCCCTTGGCATCGCGCAGCGCGACGGGCACGTTCAAGCGGTGGATGGCGCGCCGCGTCTTGACGCAGAACGGGCAGGCATGGAATTGGTAGAGCGACAGCGCGGCCGCTTCGCGGTTGACGGCGGCCTGGCCTTGCGCCGAACGTTGTTGCGGGCGCGGGCGGGTAAGCGCGTCGCCCAGGACTATCAGTTGACCCACACCGACACGCAGGGCTTTCACAATCATGGATGGCAACTTGAAACGAAGAGAGGCCTTGAGTCTAGCCCATTCGCGGCGACAGGCGGGTTACGCCCCACCCTGCCGCCCCGTCCTGCCGCCCCCGTCCCCGCGGCGGGTCCGCTTGCCGGGCG
>NZ_AYMF01000003.1:0-106503 GCF_000633435.1 Achromobacter sp. DH1f
GCGCGGGCGGCCACGTTTGGCATTCGCGTTGTGGACCGTGTTGTGGGGGCGCTTCGCGCTTATGGAGATGGGTTTTCTAATGGTTTCCCCGTCAGGGGGGAGGGGCGGTGATGGGCGGCGCGGCAGGTACTGGTTTGCGCGGGGTGACTGTCTCGCGCGCCGCCCATCGGGCGCTGTATGTTCATGTGGAACGCCACGGCATCCGCGCCGCTCGAGAACAGCAGCCTCACCTATGCGCGAGAGCGTCATTGGTGCACGCAAGACGCCGCGTAAGCCTCGTAAGGCCGCCCGCGCGGCCGGCACGAGGCGGGCACCGTCCCACCCCGCCCACTCCCCTAGTTCGACATAAAAATGCCAAGCACACCGCCCGCCCCAGCCGACGTCAAATTGCAACTGATGCAGCTCTGTGGCGTGTGGCCGGGGGGACGCGGGGCGTGTAGATGCGCCCGACGGAATCCGTAGGGAGCCGAAGGCGTACGAGGATGAGGACGGGGCAGTCCGGAGCGAAGGCTCCGGACCGCAATCGTAGCCCCGCGTCCCCCCGGCCACACGCCGCAGAGCGTCTCAAGAACCTAAACTCAAGCAATCAACCGTCCGCCACTCGACCACCCAAAAAGCCACACAAAGCCCCCACCGGCTAATATCCCCCCTAACCTATCACTCTTGCCGCGAATAGATAAAAAATGTCGCAACGTCCTGCTCCTCTTACTGGTGTGCGTGTGTTGGATTTGACTCGTGTGTTGGCGGGTCCTTGGTGCACGCAGAACTTGGCTGATCTTGGGGCCGAGGTCATCAAGATCGAACGGCCCGGCGCGGGCGATGACACGCGCGCCTGGGGGCCTCCGTATCTCAAGGATGCGGCGGGCAATGACACCAGCGAGGCGGCTTACTACCTGTCTGCCAATCGCAACAAGTTTTCGGTCGCGCTCGACATCGCGTCGCCGCGTGGGGCCGAGCTGGTGCGCGAATTGGCGTTGCAGAGCGACATCCTGGTTGAAAACTTCAAGGTCGGCGGGCTTTCCAAATATGGGCTGGATTACGACAGCCTCAAGGAAATCAATCCGCGCCTCATCTATTGCTCCATCACCGGCTTTGGCCAGACCGGGCCTTATGCCAGCCGTCCGGGCTATGACTTCATGATCCAGGGCATGGGCGGGCTGATGAGCATCACCGGCGAACGCGATGATTTGCCAGGCGGCGGGCCGCAGAAGGCGGGCGTGGCGGTGGCGGATCTGATGACCGGCATGTATTCCACCGTGGGCATCCTGGCGGCGCTGCATGAACGTTCGGTCAGCGGGCTGGGGCAGCACATCGACATGGCGCTGCTCGATTGCCAGGTGGCCATGATGGCCAACCAGAATCTGAACTTCATGACCTCCGGCAACGCGCCGCGGCGGGCCGGCAATGCGCACCAGAACCTGGTGCCGTATCAGGTCTTTGCGGCCAGTGATGGCCACCTGATCGTGGCCGTGGGCAACGACAGCCAGTTCCGCAACTATTGCGGCGCCATCGGCTTGCCCGAGCTGTCGGCGGATCCGCGGTTTTCCACCAATCCTCAGCGCGTGAAGAACCGCGAAGCACTCGTGCCCTTGCTGGTCGAGCGCATGGCCACGGGGGCGCGCGATTACTGGCTGGCAGCGCTGGAAGGCGTGGGCGTGCCGGCCGGGCCCATCAATACGCTGGACCAGGTCTATGAAGATCCGCAGGTGCTGGCGCGCGGCATGAAGCGCGAGCTGCCGCATCCGGTGGCCGGCACGGTGCCCATGGCGGCCAGTCCGCTGAAGTTCTCGGGCAGCCCGGTGCAATACCGGCGTCCGCCGCCCATGCTGGGCGAGCACACGGCGCAGGTGCTGGCTGAAAAGCTGGGCTTGTCCGCCGAAGAAATCCAGGCGCTGGCCCAGGGCCAGGCCTGATTCATAGGGCCGCGCGGCGCTTGCCGCCGCGTGGCAGCAAGCGCCGCGGCGCGCGAACACTATTCCCATTACAGGCAGGAGAGAGTTGATGACGGAGATTCAAACCATCGGCGTCGTGGGCGCCGGGGCCATGGGGCGGGGCATTGCCCAGATCGCGGCGCAAGCCGGTCTGCGCGTGCGCCTGTACGACACCAGCGCCGATGCGGTGGCGGCGGCGCGCGAATCGCTGCGCCAGACCTGGGACAAGCTGGCCCAGAAGGGCAAGCTGTCGGCCGCGGATGCGCAGGCCGCGCTGGACCGTGTCGAATCGGCCACGGCGCTGACCGATATGTCGCAGTGCCAGCTGGTGGTCGAAGCCATCGTCGAGCGCCTGGACGTCAAGCGTGACCTGTTTGCCGCGCTGGAAGGCGTGGTGGCCGATGACTGCATCCTGGCCTCGAATACGTCGTCGCTGTCCATCACCGCCATCGCCGCGGCGTGCAAGCGGCCGCAGCGCGTGGCGGGCTATCACTTCTTCAACCCGGTGGCGCTGATGAAGGTCGTCGAGGTGATCGACGGCCTGCGCAGCGCGCCCGAAACCGGCGACGCGCTGGCCGAGCTGGCGCGCCGCATGGGTCATACGCCCGTGCGCGCCAAGGACATGCCCGGCTTCATCGTCAACCATGCGGGCCGTGGCATGAACACCGAAGGCCTGCGCGTGGCGCAGGAATCGGTGGCGACCTTCGCGCAGGTGGATGCCATCATGCGCGAGCAGGCCGGTTTTCGCATGGGCCCGTTCGAGCTGCTGGACCTGACCGCGCTGGATGTCTCGCACCCGGTGATGGAATCGATCTATCGCCAGTTCTTCGACGAGCCGCGCTTCCGTCCGTCGCCCATCACCACCGTGCGCCTGGCCGGTGGCCTGATCGGCCGCAAGGCTGGCGAAGGTTTCTACACCTATGTCGACGGCCAGAAGCAGGTGCCCGCCGAGCCGCCCGTGCCGGCGTTGCCGCAGGGCCTGAAGGTCTGGATCAGCCCCAGGCATCCCGAGGGCTATGCACGCGCCACGGCGCTGCTGGAAAAGCTGGGTGCGCCGCTGGTGTCGGGCGCATCGCCGGCCGCGGACGCGCTCATCATCGTCACGCCCTTTGGCGAAGACGTGTCCACCACGGTGTCGGCGCAGGGCCTGGATGCCTCGCGCACCGTGGGCCTGGATACGCTGCAGGCCTTTGACACGGCGCGCCGCCGCAGCATCATGGTGTCGCCGGCCACGCAGGACAAGTGGCGCGATGCCGCCCATGCGTTGCTGGCGGGCGATGGCGTGCCGGTGTCGGTGATCCAGGATTCGCCGGGTTTCGTGGCCCAGCGCATCGTGGCCATGATCGTCAACATTGCCGCCGACATCGCGCAGCAGCAGATTGCCACGCCCGAGGATATCGACCGTGCCGTGACGCTGGGCCTGGGCTATCCGGTGGGGCCGCTGGCGCTGGGCGATGCCCTGGGCGCCGAGCGCATCCTGGAAATCCTCAAGAGCATGCAGCGCGTCACGGGCGACCCGCGCTATCGCCCCAGCCTGTGGCTGCAGCGCCGCGTGCAGTTGGGCATGTCGTTGCTGAAGGCGTCCGCCGCCGACTGATCCCCGGTGGGCTGTGCGCCATGTAAAAAGCCCTTCGATTTCTCGAAGGGCTTTTTCTTGCGGGGGCCTGGTGTGCCAGGCGCCCTGCGTGCGCCGCGGGGCGTGGCGTGGATGCGGCCTTACTTGGCGGCGTCCACCATGTACTGCACCGCCGCACGGATGTCGTCTTCCGAGGCGTTGGCCGCGCCGCCCTTGGGGGGCATCGGCGGCTTGCCTTGCATGGCGACCTTGACCATCGCGTCCATGCCGGTCTTGATGTAAGGGTCCCAGGCGGCCTTGTCGCCGAACTTGGGCGCGTTGGCCACGCCGGTGGCGTGACAGGCGAAGCAGACGCTCTTGTAGAGCTTTTCGCCGGCCGGATTGACGGCAGCGGTGGACTGCGCGGGGGCCGGTGTGGCAGCAGGAGCCGGCGCAGCGGCGGCGGCAGCAGGGGCGGCCGCAGCGGGTGCAGCAGCAGCGGGTGCAGCAGCAGGGGCAGCGGGCGCCGCGGCCGGCGTGGCGTCGGCTTCCTTCTTGGCGCCTTCTTCCGCGGGGGCGGCTGGTTCGGGCAGCGAGCCGCCGGACTTGTTGGCCATGTAGACCACGGCACGGGCCACTTCGTAGTCGGACAGCGTGGGGTTGCCGCCCTTGGCGGGCATGCCGCCCTTGCCATGCAGGGCCACGTTCATCATGGCGTCAAAGCCGGACTGGATGAAGGGCGCCCAAGCGGAGTTGTCGCCGATCTTGGGGGCGCCCGCCACGCCGGCGGTATGACAGGCCGTACAGACGGCGGCAAAGACTTGTTCGCCCGTCTTGAAGACCTTGGGGGCGTTGGCGTCGACCAGATCGAAACCGGCGACTGGGGCAATGCGTTTGGTGACGGCTTCGTTGGACAGGGTGTCCGAGCCGGCGCCTACCTTGGTGCCTGATACGACCAGATTCACCAACAGGATGATGATCGCGATGGGCACCACGAAGGATAGGACGATGGTGACGACCAGTTGCTTCGGGGTCTTGATGGGGGAGGAGTGCTCTTCTATGTGTTCCTGCTCGTTGCTCATGACCAAATCCTGCTAACGGGTACCGGGGGCGCCTGGCGGCGGCAACAGAAAATCAGTACTGCACAAAGGGCGGCAAAAGCAGACCGCCTTGCAAGCAAACGCTGGATTATATAACGGTGTCATGGACACGCGTCCAACCCCCGGACACGGGTTTTCGCGGAGTTTTCCCTATGCTTTGATCTGCTTCATGCAGATTGCGCAAAACTAGGTACAATACCGCCTCCTTGCGCTGCGCCCGTAGTTCAATGGATAGAATGAGAGTTTCCGAAGCTCTTGATACAGGTTCGATTCCTGTCGGGCGCGCCACCTCTGCGCTTTACCCCCCTCCCTGCAAGTCCCCCTCCAGCTTTATTCAAGCCCTGTCTTCGCCGTTTCGAGCCAGACTCGAATATGCCGTGGCCGATGCATGCTGCCTGGTCGTCGCAATACTGAAGCTGGCGGTTCGTTGCCATGACGAATATCGGGCGCGCGTTCAACGTCAGCGATTTCGCTTCACCCGCTTCAGGGGTTGAATAATAAAAAGCCGTACACCGCAAACAATGCCAGGTGCATCGCACCCTGCATGACGGACGTCCGCTGGCCATTGAAAGACAGCATGCCCAGCAGCACCGTCAGCCCCAGCAAACCCGTTTCCAGCATCGATATGCCCATGACGACCTGCTTGCCGGTCACCAGGCCGATGACGAGCACGGCGGGGACGGTCAGGCCGACGGTCGACACGAAGGCGCCCAGGCACAGGTTGACCGAGCGCTGCATTTCATTGCTGCGCGCGGCCTTGATCGCGGTCAGTGATTCCGGGGTGAAGACGATGATGGCGATCAGCACGCCGCTGACGGCGATGGGCGCGCCGGCCGTGACCACGCCGTAGTCGATGACGATGGCCAGGTGGTGCGCCAGCAGCACGATGGGGATGATCATGCCCAGCAGCAGCGCGCTGCTGCGCCAGATCGAGGTGTTGTCGCCCGATTCGCTGGTCGGCTCGTTGGGCGCAGGGGTCGCGCTACCGGCAGTCACGGCCATCTGCCCCGCGGGCGGCTGGATGAACAGCCGCTTTTCGCGGCCCATCTGCAACCCCAGGAACACCGCATACAGGCCGGCAGTGATGGCGGCAATGGTCCAGGCCTGCAGCGTGGTGAATTCGCCGGCGCCCGACAGGTAGTTGGGCAGGACGAGCGCGGTGCCGGTCAGCAGCACGATCATCGTCAAGTAGGCGTTGGCGCCTTGCGCGTTGTATTCCTGTTCGCCGTGCTTCAAGCCGCCCACGACCAGGCAGAGCCCCATGACGAGGTTCAGGATGATCATCATCACCGCGAAGATCGAGTCGCGGCCGATGGTGGGAAATTCCCCCGGGCCCAGCAGCATCGACGCGATCAGGATCACTTCGATCGAGACGATGGACAGTGTCAGGATCAGCGTGCCGTAGGGTTCGCCCAGCCTGTGGGCCAGCAGGTCCGCTTCGTGCACCACGCCAAACGAGGCCGCGATGATGGTGAAGAACAGGACGGCGAAGCAGAGCATCGCGGCCACCGGGGTCAGCGGCTGCGCGAGCCACGTGCCGCCGTAGACGGTGAAGGCAATCACGACCAGCCAGGCCCAGCCCAGTTTCAGCCAGGTGGTCTTGGGGATGCGAGGGGGGTGTGCAGAAGAGGAGGGGACGGGCATCGCTGTTCTTTCCGTGAAAGATGACAGGGTCGTCCCTAGGAGTGACACGCCGGCCAGGTCGTCCTGGCGGGGTAAGCGCGAGTGCGCTTGAGTGAATGCGATTTTAACCGATCGGGCGTCGCGCTCAAGCGGGCCGCCGTGCCCGGATAGTCACACGTCATGGCGGCAAAGCTACCTGCGTCGGTTATCCTGCGGTTGATCGCTCTCAAAGAAGAAGACCTCATCATGGCCTCCACGGATATCCTTATTTCCACGGACGCAGTCGAGCCCGCGCTTCGCAACGACTATTGGCGCGAGGTCACGCGGCCGTTCTGCGACACGACGCCGATGGCCGATGACGAGGCCGCGACGCTGGAAGGCACGATGCGCATCCGCACCGTGGCCGGCCTGACGCTGGGGTCTACGGCCTTCAATGCCCAGCGCTACAAGCGCGACCGCTGGACCATCGCCCGCAGTCCCATCGACCACTATCTGGTGCACGTGCTGGTGGCCGGCTCGATCCGCGGCGATTTTGCCGGACGCAACGCCGTGGCCGCGCCCGGGGGCATCTGCATCATCGACTTGTCGCGGCCCTACGCCTGCGAGGTGGACGCGGGCGTGCGCCTGGCCACGACGGTGCCGCGCGCCAGCATCGATAAATTGCTGGGCGCGCGCGACCTGCACGGTTTCGCGCTGGATCCCCGACTGCCGATCACGCGGCTGCTGGTGGATTATCTGCAAGGGCTGCATGCGGTATCCGGCGATCTTTCCGCCAGCGAGGACGTCGCGGTGCAAGAAGCGCTGATGACCTTGCTGTCGGCGGGCCTGGCCGGGGCAGGCCCCGCCCAGGATGAGCCGCAGTCTGTGCTGGGACGGGCGCTGCGCGCACGCACGCTGGCTTTCATCGACCGCTACCTGGCCGATCCGAAGCTGGGCCCCGAACTTCTGATGCAGCGCTTCAGCGTCTCGCGTGCCCACCTGTACCGCGCGTTTGCGGATCTGGGCGGCATTGCCCATGTCATCAAGAGCAAGCGGCTGGATGCCGCCTACGCCGCATTGATCGATCCGCGAAGCGCCGCGGTCGCTACGGCGCGGATCGCCGCCGATACGGGGTTTTCGGATACCGGAAAATTCCGCAAGGCGTTCATCGAGCGCTTTGGCATGACGCCGCAAGACGCGCGTGATCGTGAACACTGGCCCGTGTCCATCACTGGCGGGGCGCCCCAGCTATCGCAGCATTTCGCGGCCTACGGCGCGGATCAGAAGCGGTAGGCCAGGCCCATGATCGGGCCTTGCTGAACCACGTTGTAGATGAAGCCGTTGCGGTTGTAGTTCACGCCCAGCGCGCGATAGCCCAGCACCGCGGAAAAATTGTTCTTGAACTGGTAGCCAAATGCCGCGGTGGCGTCCCAGTCGAGCCGGGCCTGGCCCGCGCCGACGAGGCCCCATCCGGTCACGAACCAACTGTCGTCCAGCATGTAGCGTCCGCGCAGGCCGACGACGGCGTCGATCCACGTCGCGCTGTCGCGTTCGCCCTTGCCATCCAGCCGTCCGCCCTTCAGTGAAATCTCGGTGCTGGCATACCAGAGGCGCCCGCCGCCGACGACGTCCAGGTGGCCGCGATCGGATTCGGCCACGCTGTAGCCTGCCCCTAGAAAGCCGGAGAACGACTTGGACGTGATGTCGACTTCCTTGCTGAGCACGCCGATGCGGTTCTTGCCGCTGACCGACAGGCGGCTGTACATCACATCGCCCAGCAGGCTGACGCGTTGGCGCCGGGCTTCGATGGCGCCCATGAAGGCCAGGTCGAGGTCGCTGAAGATCTTGCTGAAGCTGGAATCGATCTTGCTGGCCGGCTGGCCGAATTGGCCGGCCTTGCCGCTCAGGCTCGCGGCCCAGATATAGGGGCTGGCGCTGACGCTCCAGCTGTCGCCGCTGTTGGCGTTGTCCTTGAGCAGCGGGCTGATGGGCAGCGGGTTGTCGGCCAACGCCGCGCCGGACAGGGCGGACAGCGCAGTGGCGAGGATCAAGGTGGGGACGAAAGACCGCATGATTTCCTGATGAGGCAATGTCTGGAAAGGCGTGGCGATGCGCGCCGATCAACGCGCCGACAGGACGGCGTCTTCCACACCGCAGTTCTGTTTGGGCGCTGCGCCATTGGCCTTGGCCGCCAGCACTTCCTGGCGAGCGGCAGCCATGTCGGCCAGGAATTCGGCGTTGGTGTGCAGTTTGGCCACCGTGGCGGCGCCCATCGTGCGGCCGGCGTCGACATCGCTTTGCCAGTGGGCGTTGCAGATGACGCGGCTTTGGCCGAATTCCAGGCCGCGGCGCAGCAGCGCGTTGGTTCGTTCAGGATTGAGTTCGGCCAGCACCAGCGCCCAGGCCCAGCCTGCGGCCGTGTGGCCCGACGGATAGGAGCCGTCGTTGCGCAGCAGCGGTTCCTGTTCGGCGAAGCAGGTGCCTTCGTTGTGCACCACAAACGGACGGGTGCGGTTGTAGGTGTTCTTGACGCCGTAGGTGGACAGGCCGGCGTCGGTCAGCACGCGCTGCATCAGCACGAACAGGCGCGGCGTGGTGGTCTCGCTGATGTCGATGCCCATCGCGCACGAGAAGTTCGCGGCCGGCTGCGGAAACTGCAGATCGGCGTCCAGCCTTGCCAGGCCGGCGCGTGCCTTGCCGCGTAAGGGGATCGTGGCAGTGCGGGCTTCTTCATCGCGGGCCAGCGCGGCGCTGCCCTTGGCGGGCGGGGGGCCGAGCAGTTCCAGGCTGTCGGGCAGTTCCTTGGGCGGGATATAGCCGGCCGCCAGCTGGAAGTGCGGATCGGTGACCTTGGGGCCGGGCGCGTCCTGCGCGGCAGCGACCCCGGCGTTCATGCCGGCCAGGGCCAGCGCAAAAAGGGTTGCTGTCTTGGAAATTCTCGAGCGCATGTTCGGCCTGTACCGTCGGTGAAATCAGTGTCTGCGGGAAGTCATTCAATGCGGCCTGGCGCGGCCCGACCTGAATGTGCGGCAGAATTTACACCGGGGTATCGCACGTAGAACCACGCGTGCGGCGGGATGAGACAAATTGGCGGGAAGATTGAGACAGATGGGCGCGGGGGCCGTCGAGGCCTCTTGAATAACACACCCGCATGACACCCCATGCAGCGGCGCGCCACGCGTTTTCGCTGTCGGCCATACACCACAGATCGCCCATGATTTCAGGGTGAGTCACCTGTTTCCGCTTGTGTCCCGAAAACTGACACATAGCGTTCCTAGAATCCATTCCTGTCATGCGCGGCGTTGCCGCTGGTGTTGCGGGGCGCCCGCAAGCGCATGTCTGTTCAATTAACGGGAATCTGTAATGAAAAAGACTTTGTTCGTCACCGCCCTGTTCGCCGCGCTGTCTGGCGTTGCGCACGCTGATACCTCGGTGACTCTGTACGGCTTGATCGACACGGGCGTGGGCTTCCAGCGCATCAAGGGCAACGATGGCTACAAGGAATCGAAGGTCGGCATGACCAACGGCGTGTCCAGCGGCTCGCGTTGGGGCCTGCGTGGCGCCGAAGACCTGGGCGATGGCCTGAGCGCCGTCTTCACGCTGGAAAGCGGCTTCAACTCGGCCAACGGCCAGTCGGGCCAGAGCAGCCGCCTGTTCGGCCGCCAAGCCACCGTCGGCCTGAAGAGCGATTCCTGGGGCCTCCTGGAATTCGGCCGCCAGACCAACATCGCTTCGAAGTACTTCGGCGCGATCGATCCGTTCGGCGCCAGCTACGGCCAGGCCAACGTCGGCGCAGCCTTTGGCGCGGCCAACACGGTCCGTCACGACAACATGGTGCAGTACTCGACCCCGTCGTTCGGTGGCTTCCAGGTCGGCCTGGGCTACTCGTTCAACGTGGCTGACACCACCGCCGCGCAAACCGGCTTCAAGACCGCCGACAACACCCGCGCCATCACGGCCGGCGTGCGCTACGTGAATGGTCCGCTGAACGTGGCCCTGTCGTACGACCAGCTGAACCTGGCCAACCAGGTTGCCGGCGCCAACGACTCGTCGCCCAAGCAGTGGATCATCGGCGGTTCGTACGACTTCGAAGTGGTCAAGCTGGCCCTGGCTTACGGCCAGACGCGTGACGGCTGGTTCACCGGCCAGGCCATCAACGCCTTCGGCAGCGGTTCGACCACGGCCAAGAGCTTCGGCAGCAACGTCGTCGCCAAGGACTTCAAGTCGAACTCGTACCTGGTCGGCCTGTCGGCCCCGATCGGTGGCGCAAGCAGCATCCTGGCCTCGTGGCAGCGTGCTGACGCCAACAACACCGCTCTGACCGGCGACGATGCCACGATGAACATCTACAGCCTGGGCTACACGTACAACCTGTCCAAGCGTACCAACCTGTACGCGCTGGCTTCGTACGCCACGAACTTCGCCTTCATCGACGGTGTGAAGAGCACGGTCGGCCTGGTGGGCGTGCGTCACCGCTTCTAAGCGACGCCTCGCGGTCCGGCGCCTCGGCGGCGCGTGCATCGTGCGCGCCGTGGAGAAGCCGGACCCGCCGAACCGGCGGCCATGCCGC
This sequence comes from Achromobacter sp. DH1f, assembly GCF_000633435.1. NCBI lineage: Bacteria > Pseudomonadati > Pseudomonadota > Betaproteobacteria > Burkholderiales > Alcaligenaceae > Achromobacter > Achromobacter sp. DH1f. The sequence continues at coordinate 10,759 of NZ_AYMF01000003.1, forward strand.
CGGTTTGGCGGACCGCGGTTGCATTGAGCGGACTGGGCGTCTTACCCGGCCACAGACGCGAAAAAAGCGGCCACCTCCCTAGCTCCACTCTCAGTCCGCTCACCCTAACCCAGGTCAGGATGAGTCAGCCTGCCCGAAGGCCCAAGCGCCACCGGCACCGCAATGCGGTGCCGGTGGCGCTTCCGTTTGAGGGGACGGAAAAGGGGAAGGGTCAGTCGTCCAGCGACGGCACGGTGCCGATCTGGGCGAGGATGCGGGGCGATTCCATGTCGCCGGTTTCCTTGTCGATCATGACTTCGTAGGCAGCCACGCCGGCGAACTTGGAGGCCATGGAGTTGGCGATGCGGATGGCGCCGAACTCGCTGCTGGCCGGTCGGATTTCTCCGGGGGCCACGCCGTTGGCGGCAGCGCGGTAGGGGACGACGATGTACTGGACGAGATGAGCGGCTTCGGACACAGGATTCTCCTGGACGACGTTTTTCGGGCGAGCGAAATGTAGCATGTTGCACTGTGTTTTTGTACAGTATTTTCAGCAAGTGCGCAGGTAAATTTTTGACGGGCCCATCGGCCCCAGGAAAACCCCTAGCGCGCAAAGATTGCCCAAAGTCCCGCCCGCCTCTAATATTTTCGAAAATCTTTTAGGTTTTATAAAAAGAGGCAAGGGATGGAAGCGAACAGGTACGACGCCTACCGGGAAAGCACCGCCGGCCGCGCCAACGTGGCGGATTCGCCGGAGCGCATCGCCTACTACGAGGAACTGGCGCGCCTGGAGACCGGCGCGCTCTGGACGGTCGCCAACAAGATCGAGCCCTGGGCGCCGCGTTCGGCCTCGGTGCCAGTCGTGTGGCGCTACCAGGAACTGCGGGGCCACGTGCTGCGCTCGGCCGAGCTGGTCTCGCCCGAAGAGGCGGGCCGCCGGGTGATCTACCTGAACAACCCCGGCCGGCGCGACGTGGCCGCGGCGGTGGGCTGGCTTTATTCGGGGCTGCAGGTGATGCAGCCGGGCGAGTTGGCGTCGGCCCATGCGCATTCGCATTCGGCGCTGCGCTTCATCATGGAAGGCACAGGCGCGTTCACGGTGGTGGATGGCCACAAGATGACGCTGGGCGCGAACGATTTCGTGCTGACGCCCAACGGCACCTGGCACGAGCATGGCGTGGCCGAAAACGGCAGCACCTGCATCTGGCAGGACGGCCTGGACATTCCGCTGGTCAACGCGCTGGAGGCCGGCTTCTATGCGGTGCATCCCGACCTGAACCAGACGGTGACGTACCCGGTGGACGACACCAGCGCCAATTGGGGCAACGTCGCGCTGCGGCCGCAGGCGTCGGGCTGGACCAAACCCTATTCGCCGCTGTTCAAGTACGAATGGGAGCCCACCTACGAAGCGCTGCGCCGCCACGCGCGGGTGTCGGCGGGCAGCCCTTACGACGGCGTGCTGATGGACTACGTGAACCCGGCCACGGGCGGGCCGGTCATGCCCACCATCGGCGCCAGCATGCAGCTCTTGCGGCCGGGCGAACACACGCAGGCCCACCGCCATACCGGCAGCTTCATCTACCAGGTGGCCAAGGGCAGCGGCTTTTCGATCATCGATGGCAAGCGCTACGACTGGACCGAACGCGACATCTTCTGTGTGCCGTCCTGGGCCGTGCACGAGCACGCCAACCTGTCGTCCAACGACGATGCCTGCCTGTTCTGCTTCAACGACCTGCCGGTGATGCGATCGCTGGCCCTGTACCGCGAAGAGGCGGTCAAGGACAACGGCGGCCACCAGAAACTGATCTAGCGGCGGCACCCCCCTCTCTGAATCTTCATCCGCCGCCCGGGGCCACCCGGGCGCCTGTCTCAACTCGTCTTGAATTTCCTGGAGTTCCTATGCGCTTGGTAACTTTTCGCGCCCATCCCACCGCCGCCGCCCGCCTGGGTGCGCTGGCCGAAGGCTATGTGATCGACCTGGCCCGCCTGGGCGAGGCCGGCGGCGTGGCGCTGCCGGACGACATGCTGGCCTTCATCGACCTGGGCCCGGTGGCCGTGGCGCAGGCGTCGCGGCTGCTGGAGGCCTACCGCGGCAATTGGCCCGTGGGCGCCGCCCTGCCGCAGGAAAACGTGAAGCTGCTGGCGCCGATTCCGCGGCCGCGCAAGAACATCTTCGGCATCGGCCTGAACTACGTCGAGCACGTGGTGGAATCGAGCCGCACGCTGGACACGTCGGCCGACCTGCCCAAGCAACCCGTGATCTTCTCCAAGCCGCCCACCACGGTGATCGGCCCGGGCGACGCCATCGAGCACAACGCCAAGATTACCCAGCAGCTGGACTGGGAGGTGGAACTGGCGGTGATCATGGGCCGGCGCGCCACGCGCGTGGCCGAGGCCGATGCGCTGTCGTACGTGTTCGGCTACAGCGTGATGCTGGACATGAGCGCGCGCGATTGCCGCCGCGCCGGCCAGTGGATCTATTCCAAGGGCCAGGACACCTATGCGCCGTTCGGTCCGTGCATCGTCACCGCCGACGAGATTCCCGATCCGCAGGTGCTGGACCTGTGGCTGACGGTGAACGGCGAAAAGAAGCAGGGCTCGAACACGCGCCACATGCTGTTCAAGGTGCCGTTCCTGATTTCCGACATCAGTGCGGGCATCACGCTGGAGCCGGGCGACATCATCGCCACCGGCACGCCGGAAGGCGTAGGGGCGGGCCGCAAGCCGCAGGAATGGCTGTGGCCGGGCGACGTGGTGGTGGCGTGCGTGGAAGGCATCGGCACGCTGCGGCATCCGGTGGTGGCGGTCTAGGCGAATTCCGGCGCCGGCCGCAAGGGCGGCCGGCGCAGCGGTCTCCAAGGGGAAAACAATGATCAAGCAAACAGTATGGGCGGCCGCAATGGCCATGGCGCTGGGCGGCGCGGCGCAGGCCGCGGACCCGGTCAAGATCGGCTTCATCGCCACGCTGTCCACGCCGGCGGGCTACATCGGCGAAGACGAACGCGATGCCTTCAATCTGGCCATCAAGCAGGGCGGCGGCGCGCTGGGCGGGGTGCCGGTGCAGCTGGTGATCGAGGACGACGGCCTGAAGCCGGCCAATGCCAAGCAGGCGGCCGACCGGATGCTGCAATCGGGCGTGAAGCTGTTCACCGGTGTGAATTTTTCGAACGTGCTGGCCGCGGTGGCGCCGGGCGTGGTCAAGGCGGGCGCCTTCTACGTCAGCCTGAATCCCGGGCCGTCCAGTTTCGCGGGCGAGAAGTGCGACCAGAATTACTTCGTGGCCTCGTACCAGAACGACGCCTTCCACACGGCCGGCGGCGTGGCCGCCAACGAGCTTGGCTACAAGCGGGTCGTGCTGCTGGCGCCCAACTACCAGGCCGGGCGCGACGCCATCGAAGGCTTCAAGCGCACCTACAGGGGCGAGGTGGTGGCCGAGATCTACACCAAGCTGGATCAGTCGGACTTTTCGGTGGAACTGGCGCGCCTGCGGTCGCTGGCGCCCGAAGCCGTCTACCAGTTCCATCCGGGCGGCACCGGCATCAACTTCGTCAAGCAGTACGCGGCGGCTGGCCTGAACAAGACCATTCCGATGCTGATGCCCAGCTTCTCGATGGATGCGCGCATGATCCAGGCCACCGGCGACGCGGCGCTGGGCGCCTACACCACCGGCATCTGGTCGGTGGACTTCGACAACCCGCAGTCCAAGGCTTTCGTGGCGGCATTCAAAGCGGCCTACGGCCGCGTGCCGACGGACTACGCCATGCAGGCCTACGACACCGCGCAGTTGATCGGGGCGGGCCTCAAGGCCACCGGCGGCGATCTGTCGCGCCAGGCCGAGTTCCGGGCCGCGCTGCGCAAGCCAGAATTCGCGTCGTTGCGCGGCAAGTTCAGCATGAACACCAACCAGCATCCGGTGCAGGACCTGTACCTGATGAAGATTGAAAAGGACGCCAGCGGCGCGCTGTCGCCGCATCTGGTGCGCAAGCTGGTGTCGGACGACAAGGACGCCTACGCCCAATTCTGCAAGATGCCGTCATGACCTTGCTCTTTGAACAGTTGCTCAACGGGCTGCAGTTCGGCGCGATGCTGTTCCTGCTCGCGGCCGGACTGACCCTGATCTTCGGGATCATGGGCGTGGTGAACCTGACCCACGGCTCGTTCTACATGGTGGGCGCGTACTGCGCGGCCTACGCCATCGGCACCACCGGCTCGTTCCTGGCGGGCGTGCTGGCGGCGTTGCTGGGGGCGGGGCTGTACGGCCTGTCGGTCGAGGTGCTGGTGATCCGCAAGCTGTACAAGCGCGACCACCTGTACCAGGTGCTGGCCACGTTCGGCCTGCTGCTGTTTTCGAACGAGGCGGTCAGCCTGATCTTCGGGCGGCGCCCGCCGCTGGTGGGCATTCCGTCGTTCCTGGAAGGCGCGGTGACGCTGGCGCCGGGGTTCCAGTATCCGCTGATCCGCCTGTCGTTCATCGCCATCGGCGCGCTGGTGGCGGTGGGGCTGTGGTGGCTGGTGAACCGCACACGCATCGGCATGCTGATCCGTGCCGGCGCCGACGACCGTGAAATGGTCGACGCGCTGGGCATCGACATCAAGAAGCTCTACACGCTGGTGTTCGGCCTGGGTGCGATCTTGTGCGGTCTGGCGGGCGTGATGGCCGCGCCGCTGCTGGCGGTGGAAATCGGCATGGGCGAACGCATCCTGATCACCACCTTCGTCGTGATCGTGATCGGTGGCGTGGGCTCGGTGCGCGGGGCGCTGGCGGGGGCCTTGCTGGTGGGCATGGTGGACAGCATGGGGCGGGCCTTCCTGCCGCAGCTGCTGGGCGCGGTGTTCTCGCCGGCCACGGCAGACCCGCTGGCCGCGGGCCTGGCATCGGCCAGCATCTATGTGTTGATGGCGATCGTGCTGATCGCCAAGCCGGGCGGGCTGTTTCCGGCGCGGGGATGATGATGACAATGAATCTTTCGAATCGCGCGCGCTGGGGGCTGGCCGGGCTGGTCCTGCTGCTGGCGCTGCCGGGGGCCGCGGCGGCCTCGGGTTCGCCGTTCCTGATCGGCGTGGTGACGCGCTTTCTGATCTACGGGCTGGCGGCGGTCAGCCTGGATCTCGTGATCGGCTACGGCGCCATGGTCAGCTTCGGCCATGCGATGTTCTTCGGGCTGGGCGGCTATGCGGTGGGCATCATCGCGTTCCACACGGCCGAGGCGGGCCCGCTGTTCGGCTGGGCCGGCAGCAATGCCGCGCTGGTGGTGTGGCCGATCGCGCTGGTGGTGTGCGCGCTGGCGGGCTGGGTGTTCGGCTACCTGGCGCTGCGCACGCGCGGGGTGCAGTTCATCATGATTACGCTGGCGTTCGGCCAGATGGTGTATTTCATCCTGGTGTCGCTGCAGTTCTACGGCGGCGACGACGGCCTGATGATCGCGCAGCGCAATGTGCTGCCGGGCCTGAACCTGGAGAACCCGGTGACGTTCTACTACGTCTGCCTGGCGCTGCTGGTGGCCTGGACGCTGCTGTGCATCCGCATCGTCAATTCGCGGTTCGGCATGGTGCTGCAAGCGCTGCGCCAGAGCGAGCGGCGCGCGCTGAACCTGGGCGTGGCGCCCACGCCGTACCGCCTCTCCGCCTTCGTGCTGTCGGCGGTGGGCACGGGGCTGGCCGGCGTGCTGTGGGCGAACTACGCGGGGCTGGTGACGCCCGACATGGCGGCCTGGACCAAGTCCGGCGAGCTGATGGCGATCGTGATCCTGGGCGGCGTGGGCACGCTGCTGGGGCCGATTGCGGGCGCGGCCGTGTTCCTGGGGCTGGAGCAGCTGCTGTCGTCGTTGACCGAGCATTGGCTGCTGTACATGGGGCCGATCCTGGTGCTGGTGGTGCTGTGGGGTCAGAAAGGCCTCTTCGGTCGCTTGTTGGAGACGCGTCATGCCGACTGACACGCAAACCCTGTTGCAGCTATCCGGATTGCGCAAGGCCTTCGACGCGGTGGTGGCGACCAATGGGGTCGACCTGGACGTGCGGGCAGGTGAGATTCACGCCATCATCGGCCCGAATGGCGCGGGCAAGTCGACGCTGATCGCGCAGATCTGCGGCGAGATCCGGCCGGACTCGGGGACCATCCACCTGGAAGGGCGCGACGTGACCGCGCTGCGGGCCTTCGAACGCGCCCGGCTGGGGCTGGGGCGATCGTTCCAGATCACCGAGCTGTGCCACGAATACACCGCGCTGGAAAACGTGATTCTATCGAGCATGCTCAAGGGCGGCCGGGCGTTCGGCGCCTGGTCCGACCCGCGGCGCGACGCGGGCCTGAAGGCACAGGCGATGCAGTGGCTGACGCACGTGGGCCTGGCCGAGCGCCGTCACGTGCGCACGGCCGACCTGGCCCATGGCGAAAAGCGCCAGCTGGAATTGGCGGTGGCGTTGGCGCGCTCACCGCGGCTGTTGCTGCTGGACGAGCCCATGGCCGGGATGGGCCCTGAGGAATCGGCCCGCATGACCCGGCTGCTGCTGGGCATGAAGGGCGACTACGGCATCCTGCTGGTCGAACACGATATGGACGCCGTCTTCGCGCTGGCCGATCGCATCAGCGTGCTGGTCTACGGCAAGGTGGTGTTCAGCGGTGCCCCCGACGAGGTGCGGCGCCATCCGGACGTGCGCGCCGCCTACCTGGGAGAAGAACATGTTGAAGGTTGACGGCCTGACGGGCGGTTATGGCTCGAGCAAGGTGCTGTTCGGCATGTCGTTCGAGGCGGGCGAGGGCGAGGTGATTTCGCTGATCGGCCGCAACGGCATGGGCAAGACCACCACCATCAAGACGCTGATGGGCATGCTGCCGGCGACCGGCGGGCAGGTGCAGTTTCGCGGCCAGACGCTGTCGCGGCCCGCGCCCAGCGTGGTGGCGCGGCTGGGCGTGGGGCTGGTGCCCGAGGGCCGGCGCGTGTTCGGGTCGCTGACGGTGGAAGAAAACCTGGTGGCGACCTCGCGCGCCGCACCCGGCGGCTGGGACCTGGCCCGCGTCTACGCGCTGTTTCCGCGCTTGCAGGAACGCCGCGGGCAATCGTCGCGCACGCTGTCGGGCGGCGAACAGCAGATGCTGGTGGTGGGCCGCGCGCTGATGACCAACCCCAAGCTGCTGATCCTGGACGAGGCCACCGAAGGGCTGGCCCCGCTGATCCGGCAGGAAATCTGGCGGTGCCTGCGCACCCTGAAGGCCGAAGGCCAGACGATTCTGGTGATCGACAAGAACCTGCCCGAGATGGCGACGCTGGTGGACCGCCACTACATCGTCGACAAGGGCCGCGTGGCCTGGTCGGGCCAGCCGGCCGAACTGTCTGCGCAGCCCGAGCTGGCGCAGCGCTATCTGGGTATCTGACCCGCAACAGGAACCGAAATCATGCTGAATCTGCCCCAATTCAAGGCCGCTGCCGTGCAGGCGGCCCCCGTCTTCCTGGACACCGACGCCACGGTCGACAAGACCTGCGCGCTGATCGCCGAGGCCGCCGGCCAGGGCGCCCGCCTGGTGGCGTTTCCGGAGGTGTTCATCTCGGCCTATCCGTACTGGAGCTGGGTGATGAACCCGGTGCAGGGCAGTCCGTGGTTTGAAAAGCTCTGCAAGAGCGCCATCGAGCTGCCCGGCCCCGAGATCCGCCGCATCGCGCAAGCCGCGCGCCAGCACGGCATCAACGTGGTGGTGGGCGTGAACGAGCGCAGCCGTTTTGGCGTGGGCACGATCTACAACACCATGGTGTTCATCAACGACGAAGGCCGCATCCTGGGCCGCCATCGCAAACTGGTGCCGACCTGGGCCGAAAAGCTGACCTGGGCGCACGGCGATGGCGAATCGCTGCGGGTGTACGACACCTCGGTCGGCAAGCTGGGCGGGCTGGCCTGCGGTGAAAACACCAATACGCTGGCGCGCTTTTCGCTGCTGGCGCAGGGCGAAATGGTGCACGTGGCCAGCTATATCTCGCTGCCGGTGGCGCCGCCCGACTACGACATGGCCGAGGCCATCCGCCTGCGCGCAGCAGCCCATTCGTTCGAAGGCAAGGTGTTCACGGTGGTGTCGTGCTCGACGATCTCGACCGAGATCCAGGACGCCATCAGCGCCAGCCACCCCGAGGCCCGCGAGACGCTGGCGCGCCGCAACAGCGCGTTTTCGGGGATCTTGGGGCCGGACGGCCGCGTGATCGGCGAACCGCTGATCGACGACGAAGGCATCGTCTATGCCGACATCGACCTGTCACGCTGCATCCAGCCGCGCCAGATGCACGACATCACCGGCCACTACAACCGCTTCGACGTGTTCGACCTGCGCGTGAACCGCCGGCCCCTGCAGGCGGCCCGCTATGACGACCAGGACGATCTGAACCGCGAGGAGCCCGACTGGGCCTCGTCGGCCGCGCCCGCCGAGCCGCAGCCCGATGCGCGCCGGCAAGGGCGGTCGGCCCGCGAGTAGAATGGGCCGCCGGCCCCGGGCCGGCCGGCTAGCCGCCGACATCTGGAGAGCACGTTGAAGCCAAGAATCAAAGCCTCCCGCCTGGACGAGCCCGGATCGGACGGGAGCGCCGAGGTAGAGGAAATCACGCTGTCCGAGCAGGTCTACCGCCTGCTTCGACGCGACATCATGAGCGGAGCCTTCGCGCCGGGCCAGTCCCTGCGCCTGGAATTGCTCAAGCAGCGCTACGGCAGCAGTTTTTCTCCCATCCGCGAAGCCCTGAACCGCCTGCGCAGCGAGCGCATGGTGGTCACCACGACCTCGCGCGGTTTTCGCATTGCGCCCCTGTCGATCGAAGAGATGTGGGACGCCTGTGAAACGCGCATCCTGATCGATTGCGACGCCTTGAGACGGTCGCTGGCCAATGCCGACGATGCCTGGGAGACGCGCCTGGTGGGCGCGTACCACGCGCTGACGCTGGCGGCGCAGCGCGCGGGCGAAGCCTCGCCGCCCAGCCAGGAACTCGAAGAATCGCTCGAGGCCCGCCACCTGGACTTCCATCACGCGTTGATCGGCGCCTGCCGTTCGCATTGGCTGCTGGACCTGTCCACGCAGCTGTACGCGCAGACCGAACGCTACCGGCGCCCGGCGCGTGCCGGCGCCACGGCCTACGGACCCGAGCGCAACGTTGACGACGAACATCGCCAGCTGCTGGACGCCGCGATCTCGCGCGACGTCGAGCGTTCGGTGGCGATGCTGGCGGCGCATTACCGCAAGACAGCGCAGTTCATCGAGCACATCATTTCCCAGGACGACAGGCAGGCCATCAATGAGTGACGCGGATATCGATCTGTTTTTTCCCACCATCGCCGAGCGCGAGGTGCAATACAACGCCCGGGAATCGGTGCCGGATTTCGACGCCTGCGTGCGCCGCTACGCGGAATCTGCCGCAGCGGTGAAGTCGCGCCGCCCCGGTCTCCTGAACCTGCGCTACGGCATGGGACACGATGAACGGCTGGACCTGTTCCTTCCCGCCGCCACGTGCACGCCGGCACCGCTGTTCGTGTTCATCCATGGCGGCTACTGGCGCGCACAGCGCAAGGAAGACGCGCCGGTGATGGCCGAGGCCTTCAACAACGCCGGTGCCGCAGTGGCGGTGCCTGAGTACACGCTGGTGCCCGAGGCCACGCTGGGCGAAGTGGTGCGCGAAATGCGTTCGGCGCTGGCCTGGCTGTATCACAACGCGGCTGCCTATGGCGTGGACCGCGACCGCATCTACGTGGGCGGCAGCTCGGCGGGCGGCCAACTGGCCGGCATGCTCGCCGCGCCCGACTGGCCGGCGCGCTATGGCGTGCCCGACGACGTGGTCAAGGGCACCCTGGCGCTGAGCGGCCTGTTCGATCTGCGGCCGCTGTGCGACATCCTGCCCAACACCTGGCTGCAGCTCACGCCCGACCAGGCCGCGCACCAGAGCCCGATCTTTCACCTGCCCAAGCGCGCCGGCCCGATGCTGCTGGCGGTGGGCGGGCTGGAAACGCAAGGCTTCAAGAACCAGACCGAGGCCTTTGAACGGGCCTGGAAGGGCGCCGGCCTGCAAGCCACCCGCATCCCCACGCCGCAGTGCAATCACTTCGACCTGGTGAACGAGCTGGAAGACCCGAACAGCGACCTGACCCGCGCCACCCTGGCGATGATGGGTCTGGCGCCGGCCTGACGGTCAGGCCGACGCCTCGCATGCCATGGCTGACCTGAAGCTGCTGGAAGACCTGATCGCGCTGGCGCAGACCGGCAGCTTCGTGCGCGCCGCCGAGGCGCGGCACGTGACGCATCCGGCGTTCGGGCGCCGCATCCGCGCCCTGGAAGCCTGGGCCGGCGCGCCGCTGGTGGAACGCCAGCGCGTGCCCGTCACGCTCACAGCCGAAGGCGAGGCCCTGCTCAAGACGGCCACGCAGGTGGTCGAGCAGATGGGGCTGGTGCGGCATCGCATCCGCAGCTCGGGCGCGGGCGGCGAGGCGGTGCTGCGCATCGCCACCGGCCGCAGCCTGGCGCGCACGCTGGTGGCCGACTGGATCGCGCGGCTGCGCCACCGCGCACCCAAGGTACTGGTCGACGGCACCCAGCTGGAAATCTCCACCGGCAAGATGGAAGACATGGCGATGCGGCTGGAGCAGGGCAAGGTGGACCTGCTGTGCTGCTACGAGCATCCCGCCCTGTCGATGCCGCTCAATCCCGTGCGCTATCGCTACATGACGCTGGGCACCGACAAGCTGGTGCCGGTCAGTCAGGCCGACGGCCGCGGGCGCGCCCGCTACACGCTGGGCGAGGGCGGCCAGCCTGTGCCGCTGATCACCTATGCCGGCGGCCTGTCGATGGAACGCATTCTGGGCGACCGGCTGGAAGCCACGCCCTACGCACTGGCGCCGTTCGTACGCAGCGACTCGCTGGACGCGGCGCACGGCGCGGCGGCCAAGGGGCTGGGCGTGGCCTGGCTGCCCTGGTCGATGGTGGCGGCCGATTGCCGCCGCGGCACGCTGGTGTCCCTGGGCGGACGCAGCGACGAGATCGCCTTCGAGGTGCGGCTGTACCGGTCGCGGGCGCGCCTGGCGGATCTGGCCGAGGCGGCCTGGGAAGCCACCGCCAATCGCAAGGCCTGAGCGTCGGCTGTCATGGCGGGGCGCTGGCCCGAGAGCCGAATTAGCACCAGAATGTGCCGACTCGGCACGTAGCGGGCCTGGCCTGCGCCGCAAAATGTCTCCCGAAATTCGAACGAGGCGGCTCCGCCGTCCGACTCAGCACCCCAGGGAGAAATTCATGAAATCCGTACCGTATCCGCTGCGCGGCGCATTGGCCGTGTTCTGTGCCGCATCGGCGTTGGCCGTGGCCCAGCCCGCCGTGGCCGCCGGCTACCCCGATCATCCCATTTCGCTGGTCGTCGGCTACCCGGCCGGCGGCAGCGTCGACCTGACCGCGCGCCTGTTCGGCGAAGAACTGGCCAAGCGCATGGGCCAGAGCGTGGTGGTGGAAAACGCCGGCGGGGCCGGCGGCACCATCGGCGCGCAGCGCGTGGCCCGCGCGGCACCCGACGGCTACACCTTGCTGCTCGGCTCGACCAACGAAATGGTCATTGCCCGCATGATCAACAACGCGGTCAAGTACGACGGCGCCAAGGACTTCACGGCGCTGGGCGTGATCGCCTCGCAGCCGATGCTGCTGGCGGCCAGCAAGAATTCGGGCGTGAAGACCGCGGCCGACTACCTGAAGAAACTGCGCGAGGCCAAGCCGGGCAGCTTCAACTATGGCTCGTCGGGCGTGGGCACCACGCTGCACCTGGCCGGCGAAATGATCAACCAGTCCACCGCCACGCGCGCCGAACACGTGCCCTATCGCGGCGTGTCGCCGTTGGTGACCGACCTGATGAGCGGCCAGCTGGACTTCGGCATGCTGGTGCTGTCTTCGGGCTTGCCGCAAGTGCGCGGCGACAAGATCGTGGCGCTGGGCGTGACGCAGAAGCAGCGTTCGCCCGTGGCGCCCGACGTGCCCGCGCTGGCCGAAACCCCGGGCTTCGAGTCGGTGGACATCAGCGTGTCGTTCTCGCTGTACGGCCCCGCCGGCCTGCCCGAGCCCGTGGCCGCCAAGCTGCGCGAGGCGCTGGCCGATACGCTCAAGTCGGAGCAGTTCCGCGCCAAGATGCAGGAAGCGGGCGGCGTGCTGTCGCAACCGGGCCTGGACCCGGTGGCCTACCAGGCTGAAGAAACCCGCAAGTACGGCGCCCTGGTCAAGGCCGCCAAGATCGAGGCGCAGTAAGGCGCCATCGCACCCCCGTTTCACCGTCATCACGCAGATAACAAGATGGATTTCACGCTTTCCGTACCCGACCTCGCCGCCGAGCGCATGGGCAATACCGACACGCCAGGCGTCTGGCATTTCGATTCCGGCGTGCCCGGACGCACCTTGGTGCTGTCGGCGCTGGTGCACGGCAACGAGCTGTGCGGCGCCTGGGCGCTGAAAGACCTGCTCGCGGCCGGCGTGCGGCCGCGCCGCGGCAGCCTGACGCTGGCGTTCTGCAACCTGCCGGCCTTTGACCGGTTCGACCTGGCCCGCCACGACGCCTCGCGTTTCGTGGACGAAGACATGAACCGGGTCTGGAGCGCCAAGCGGCTGGACAACCCCACAAGCGTCGACCGCCAACGCGCCGTGCAGCTGCGCCCCTGGGTGGAACGCGCCGATTGGCTGCTGGACCTGCATTCGATGCACGAGCCGGGCGCGCCGCTGCTGTTGACCGGCGTGCTGCCGCGCAATATCGCGCTGGCGCGGCGCCTGAAGGCGCCGCAGCACGTGATCGTGGACGCGGGCCACAAGGATGGCGTGCGCATGCGCGACTTCGCCCAGTTCGGCGACCCTGCGCGTGAAGACGCCTGCGCCTTGCTGATCGAATGCGGCTTTCATGGCGACCCGGCCGCGCGCGACGTGGCGCGCGACATGGTGGCGCGCATGCTGGTCGAGTCGGGCGTGGTCGATGCGGCGGACATCCCGGCCGGCTGGCTGCGGCCGGACCCGGCCGCGCAGCGCGTGCTGGAAGTGACCGACGCCGTGGTGGCGCCGTCGATGGACCTGACGTTCTCGCAGCCCTGGCAGGGGCTGGAAACGCTGGACAAGGCGGGGTCGGTGATCGGCTGGGCGGATGGCCAGCCGATCGTGTCGCCGTATGACCGCTGCACGTTGGTCATGCCGTCGCTGCGGCAACTCAAACCCGGCGTGACGGTGGTGAGATTGGCGCGCGACTACGCGGGCTGAGCTCGCTTATTTCTGCGGCGTGTAGCGCAGCTCGTCCAGCTGGTAACCCTGCGCCGTGGCGGCAGCCAGGGCGCGGTCCAGGTCTTCCTTGGGCAGTTGCGGCGAGCGCGACAGAATCCACAGGTATTTGCGGTCGGGGGTGCCGACGACGGCCCAGCGGTAGTCGGGGTCCAGGCCGATCACCCAGTAATCGCCCTTGATCGGCTTGAAGAACGAGACTTCAAGCTTGGCGTTGTTGCTGCCTTCGACCACGGTGGCGGTGCCCGATGCCGAGTCGACATCGCCGTCTTTCGTGCGGCAGCGGTTGTTCACGCCAACGGTGCCGTCCGGGTGCAGCGTGTATTCGGCGGTGGTGTCGCCCACGCAGTTGCGCTGGAAGAACATCGGGAAATTGGCGATCTCGTACCACATGCCGGCATAGCGCTTCAGGTCCACCGAGTCCACGGTTTGCATGGGCGGCGGGGCGGCGTGGGAAATCGCCGCGGTGCTGGCGGCCAGGGCCAGCAATAGCGTTGCGAAGCGGCGCATGGAAAGAGTCTCCTGATCCAAAACCTGGGTATCAACAGGCCATACGATACGCCTTATTTGCGCGGCGCCTTCAGGGCGGCGTGGTAACGCGCGACGTAGGTGTCGAAATCCACGTCGTCCGATTGCTCGATGTGCAATTGCTCGGCGCTGGAGTCCAGCGCGCCTTGGCGGTACTGGGCAGCCAGGTCGGCCGGCAGGGCCTGCGCGCGCAGCGTATCGGCGTGTGCCTGGCTTTGGCGCAGGGAGAAGTCGTGGAACGATTCGCCGCTGTCGGTCAGCGCGGCGAGCAGGTGCGCCGACGGGGTGGCGTCGGGGCGGCCGAGCTTGGCGCGCTGCACGGCCAGGCTGTCGGCGTAGGCGCTGCCGCCCAGTGCGGCGTCGTACAAGGCGGCATAGGGTGCGATCTGGTCCAGCAACTGCTGGCCCCATTCGGCCAGCCCGATGGCCTGTCCGTCGCGGTCCAGTTGCAGGCCGGGCTTGCGCCCTTCCTTGACGACGGTGGAGAAATTATCGGCGCTGCGCTGGCAATAGCCGTTGGCCGGGAAGAACGGGCTGTCGGCGGTGGCGCAGAACAGCAGGAAGGCGTCGACGAAACGGCTGGTGTCGGCATCGATGCCCACCGGCGATTCCGGATTGATGTCCAGGCAGCGCACTTCCACGTATTGCACGCCGCGCTCGGCCAGCGCGGTGATCGGGCGTTCACAGCGGCCAGTGGCGCGCTTGGGTCGGATGCTGGAGTAGTACTCGTTTTCGATCTGCAGCACGTTGGTGTTGAGCTGGATCCATTCGCCGTTGCGGTGCGTGCCCAGTTTCTGGTAATCGGGCCAGGGCTGGGTGACGGCGTCGTACAGGCGGCCCAGGAAGGTATCCAGGTCGTTGTAGCAGAGCTTGAGCTGCGACTGCGCCTTGTTCTGGTAGCCCAGGTCGCTCATGCGCAAGCTGGTGGCGTAGGGCAGGTACAGCGTGTGGTCGCCCAGGCTTTGCAGCGGGTGTTCGCGGCCGCGCAGGAAATCGCGTGCCAGCGCGGGCGCCGCGCCGAACAGGTACATCAGCAGCCAGGAATAACGCGTGAAGTTGCGGATCAGGCCGATGTAGCCGCGCGAACGGCGTTCCTGATCGGTGCCGGGCTGGTTGTCCAGCACCGACCACAGTTGTTCGGGCAGCGAGAAGTTGTAGTGCACGCCGGCAATGCATTGCATAGTCTTGCCGTAGCGTTCGGCCAGGCCGCGGCGGTACACGTGCTTGAGCATGCCGGTATTGGACGTGCCGTACCAGGCGATGGGAATGTCGGCCTCGGACGGCAGCGTGGCGGGCATGGACTGGTTCCAGATCAGTTCATGGTCCAGCACGCTGTAGACGTGGCGGTGGGTGGCTGTCAGTTCGGCCAGCAGGGCCTCCACATTGTTGTGGGTGCCGGTGATGAGTTCGAGCAGGGATTCGGAATAGTCGGTCGTGACGTGCGCGTTGGTCAGCGCGGAACCGAGGCCGGCCGGATGCGGCGTGCGGGCCAGGATGCCCTGCTCGTCGACGCGCAGGCCTTCTTTTTCGATGCCTCGCAGGGTCTGGGCCAGCAGCGGGCGATTGGCCTCCAGGCGGGCGAGGCGGTGTGCGGCGGTATCAGTCACGGAATATTCTCGATGGGGTCTGTCGCGGGATTTTACGGGGTGCTGGCCTCCTCTGCAGAGGGAGTCAGTACTGGGGACAGGGACAATACCGCGGCGGTGCGCGCCAGCCACTCGTCCAGGTCGGCGTAGACCGGGTCGGCGATGGGGGCGGTTTCATTGAAAATCTCGTGCCAGGCGGTGTCGTACCAGCGCAATGTCAGCAATTCGGCAGGGGCCCGCTGGGCGAATTGGCGGCTGCCCTCGGCCGCCACGATGGAATCGTCGCCCGCCACCATCAACAGGGTGCGGCAGGCCAGCAGGTGGGCCTCGCGCAGGGAATCGCGCCCGCCGTCGTCCACGAAACGGGCCAGCCGGCCGGTCATGCTGCGGCGCACCAGGGGGTCGGATCGATACGCCTTGACCACCGCCCGGTCGTGCGAGATGCGGGCCGGCGCCAGGCCGTGGGGCACCCGCAGGTCGGGGGCGTGCAGCGACATCCAGGTCAGGGTGCGGCGCACCCACATGGGCACGTTGACCACGAACGGCGGCGAACTGAGCACCAGGGCGTCGATCGGGGTCAGTTGCTGCAGCGCGATGCGCACCGCCACCAGGGCCCCCAGGCTGTGGCCCAGCAGGATGGGCGGGCGGCCATGGGCGGCGGTCCAGGCGTCCAGGCGCGACACCGCGTCGGTGACCAGGTCTTCCTGGCGCGCCAGGGTGGCGGGCCGGCCGGCCGATCGGCCGTGGCCGCGGTGGTCGTGGGCGCCGACCGTCCAGCCGCGGGCGGTCAGCCAGCGCGCCAGCCGGTCATAGCGTCCGGCGTGCTCGCTCAGGCCATGCAGCAGGTAGATGCTGGGGGTGCCGGGGCCGGAGACCGGCGTGGGCACATTCGGGGCGGCAGCCCAGACATAATTGGCCAAAAGCGTGCCGTCGGGCGCGGGGGTCATCGAAATCGGCGACAATTTGGGGCTTTCCTCGAAATGAAAAGACCGTGGGGTCTTCCGGTAATGACGATTTCATCGCTGTTTCGTTTCATGTTCAAGAAAGGCGGCGCGATTCTTGCGCTGGCCCTGCTGCTGGCCGCGTGCTCGCCTCGTTACAACTGGCGGGAAGTCGACGTGGCGGACGGTCGCGTGCGGGCGGCTTTCCCGGATCGGGTGCAGACCGAGACCCGCCAGCTGCGGCTGGATACCCATACCCTGAGTTTTACCCTGGCCAGCGCCACGGTGGGCGAGGCCGTGTTCGCGGTCGGATCGGCCCCGCTGCCGCCCGAGATTGCCGCCGACCCGGTGGCCCGCCAGGCGCTGGGCCTGGCGCTGATGCGTTCGTTGTACGTCAACATGCAGGCGCCGCCGCCTACCGACTGGCCGCCGTTCGGGCAGGACATCGACGTGCAGGGCAAGGCCATGGGCAAGCCCGGCTGGCTGCGGGCGCGGGTGTGGGTGACCGACAACATGCTGATCGAGGCCGTGGCTGCCGGCACCGAGGAAAGCCTGCCGGCCGAACGCGCCCGCGAATTCCTGAGATCGGTCGTCGTCAAGCCGTGATGGGGTGCAACAGCCCCCGCCGAATGGCCGCCGCCACGGCGGCGCGCCGGCCCCGCACCTGCAGTTTTCGGCTGGCGTTGCGCAGATGGAAATTGACGGTGCTTTCACTGATGTCGAGAATGCGGCCGGTTTCCCAGCTGGTCTTGCCGGCGGCTGCCCAGTGCAGGCAGGCGGATTCGCGCGGCGACAGCCGGACGGCGGGGATGGGTTTGGCGGGCGTGGGCAATGGCGCGGGTTCCTGGCAAGAGAATCCCCATGCTGGGGCCAAGCCGTTGCGCCGGGCAAGCTTTGATGCTGCCGCGAATTACTTTACTTATCTCTGACGGAATAACCGGATGCTCGCCATCGCGCAGTTCTACCTGTCGGCCATCGTGCTGATGATGCCCCTGTTGTCGTGCGTGGGCATTGGCGTGTTCTGGGGCAAGCGCGACCTGCCGTTCGGCGGTTCCTTCATCACCACGCTGGTCACCTCCGTGACCACGCCCGCGCTGGTGTTCCATACTTTCGTCACCACCCACCTGGACGACCGCGCGCTGGCCGACGTGGCTGCGGCCACGCTGCTGGCGCTGCTGCTGTGCGCGCTGGCCTGCGCGCTGCTGCTCAAGCTGGGCCGGCTGCCGGTGCGCACGCTCTTGCCCACCGCCTTCCTGCCCAACGCCGGCAACCTGGGCCTGCCGATTTCGCAGCTGGCCTTCGGCGACGCGGGCCTGTCGGTGGCCGTGGCGTTCTTCGCCGTCAATTCCTTCGTGATGCACACGATCGCGGTGCGGCTGCTGCCGGGCGTCAACACCAAGGGCAGCTGGAAGAGTCCGATTTTGCTGGCATCCGTCGTGGCGGTAGCGATGCGCATGCTGCACATTCCGGTGCCGGACTGGGTGATCGAAACCGCCCGCATGCTGGGCGCGGTGACCGTGCCGCTGATGCTGCTGAGCCTGGGCCACGCACTGGCGCTGATACCAGCCAATGGCATCAAGGACGGCGCCAAGGTGGCGGCGATGCGCCTGGTCACCGGCCTGGCCGCGGGCCTGGCGATCGTGTGGCTGCTGGACCTGGAACCGGTGCTGGCCGGCGCACTGACGCTGCAGATGGCGATGCCCTGCGCGGTGGTCAGCTACATGTACGCCAAGCGCTACACCGCCATGGGCGATACCGCGGCCGGCGCCGTGCTGGTGTCGACCGTGGTGTTCCTGCTGCTGGCGCCGCTGATGCTGTGGTTCAGCCACGGCGGCTAGGGGCCGTGGCGGGGAAGGGGGCGGCGCCGCGCCGCCCCGGCCGGCGCTAGGCCGCGCCCGACATGGCGCGCAATTGCGCCATCAGCGCCTCGGGAATCTCCACGCCGTGCTTGATCGCTTCGTCGCGCAGCTTGCGGCGGCGCTCGCCCGGCAGGCGCACGCCGTCGTCTTCCAGCATGGCGTCCACCAGGACTTCGACACGATCCAGGTAGGTTTCCTTGCCGGCCAGGGCGCCGGGGTCGATTGCCATGAAGGCCTGGCCCAGGCGGGCGGGGCCGCCTTCGTCGACGAAGAAGGACTCGGTCTCGAAGCCGAAGTGCGAGCCGGTCAGGGCGCACGCCAGCAGTTCGATGATCAACGCCAGCATCGCGCCCTTGACGCCGCCCGCGGGCAGCATGCTGCCGGCCAGGCCGGCCTTGGGGTCGGTGGTGGGCTGGCCGTCCGCGTCCAGCGCCCAGCCCAGCGGAATCGGCTGGTTGTCGCGCGCCGCGATCATGAGCTTGCCGCGCGCGACTTGCGACAGCGACAGGTCGATGACGATGCGCGCGCCGCCGCGCCGCGGGAACACCGCGGCGATGGGATTGGTGCCGAACAGCGGGCGCTTGCCGCCCCAGGCCGGCATGGCGGCGGGGGAATTGCTCAGGGCCAGGGCCACCAGGCCGGCGTCCGCCAGGGCTTCCAGGTGGTAGCCGGCTTCGCCGAAGTGGTGGCTGTTGGCCACGCCGATGAAGGCCACGCCGTGTTCGCGGGCGCGCACGGCGGCCTGTTCCACCGCCATGGCGCAGGCGGGGAATGCCAGGCCGGAGCCGGCGTCGATCAGGGCGGCGCCGCCGCGCTCGTGCACGATGCGCGGCACGGCGTTGCCCAGCGCGCGGCCAGTGCGCAGGTGGCCGGCATAGAACGGCACGCGCGACAGGCCGTGCGAGCTCAGGCCCTGGCTTTCGGCGAAGACCAGGGCTCGCGCCGTGCTGTCGGCCATGGCGGGGTTGGCGCCCGCGGCGGCCAGGCTGGCCGCGGCCAGGTGTTGCAGTTCGTCCAGATAGATGTGAGCCATATCCTTCCTGTTCGGGGGGGCGCGCCGCGCGTCATCGGGCGCCGCCGGTAAGCGCTATTGTCACACCGGCGGCCACCATGTCGGAAACCCGGGTGTTGGCTTCCTGCGTCAGGCCGGCGATGTGCGGGGTCAGGATCAGGTTGGGCGCGTCCGCCAGCGAGCCGCCGCCAGGCAGGGGTTCCTGGTCGAACACGTCCAGCGCCGCGCCGCGCAGGTGGCCCATGCGCAGCGCTGCGGCCAGGGCGGCCTCGTCGACGATGCCGCCGCGCGACGTATTGACCAGAATGGCGCCCGGACGCATGCCGCGGATACGGTCGGCGTTGAGCAGGTGGCGGGTGTCGGCATTGAGCGGCACGTGCAGCGACACGGCGTCAGCCTGCGCCAGCAGCGCCTCCAGCGGCAGAGGCGTGGCGCCGCTTTCGGCCCAGACGGGATGCGTGGCCGGCAGCGCCGCGTCGCAGGCGACGACGCGCATGCCCAGGCCCGCCGCCAGCCGCGCGGTCAGTTGGCCGATGCCGCCAAAGCCCACCACGCCCAGGGTGCGGCCGTGCGCCTCCAGCCCTTGCGACAGCGCCGTGCGCGGCCAGCGTCCGGCCGCGACGTCGGCGCTGGATGCATAGGCGCCGCGCAGCAGCGCCAGCACGGTGCCGATGACGTACTCGGCCACCGCGCGGGCGTTGGCGCCGGTGGCCGGCACCACCTGGATGCCGCGGGCGGCGCAACCTGGCAGGTCGATGTTGTCCAGCCCCACGCCCAGGCGGCCCACCGCCCGCAGCCGCGGCGCCGCAGCCAGCAGGGCGGCATCCACCTGGCTGCGGTTGCGCACGATCAGGCCGTCGGCCTGGCGCGCGGCATCGAGCAGCGCATCGCGCGCATCCACCAGGTCGGGGGCGTAGCGCACGTCAAAGCGCTGGCGCAGGGCGTCGACGGCGGGCGCGTCCATGAATTCCGAGATCAGTACATGCATGGGGCCTCCGGGCTCAGGCGATCTGGATGTTGGCATCGCGGATGATCTTGGCCCAGCGCTCCACTTCCGACCCCAGGTAGGTGCCGAAGGCTTCGGGCCCGCGCGGTTGCGGCACGAAGCCCAGCTGCAGCAAGGCTTGCTGCATGGCGGGCTGCGACACCTGCTTGACGATGGCCGCGCCGATACGCTGCACCAGTTCGGGCGGCATGCCGGCCGGGCCCATGACGCCGGTGAAGTTTTCCACCACCAGGTCGGGCAGCCCGGCCTGTGCCACGGTGGGCACGTCGGGCAGGTCGGCGCTGCGCTCGCGGGTGGTGATGGCCAGGGCCCGCAGCGAACCGTTCTTCACGTGCGACAGCGACTCGGGGTAATTCGAGAACACCACGTCCAGGTGCCCGCCGATCAGGTCGGTCAGCGAAGGCGCGCCACCCTTGTACGGCACGTGCATCAGCGGCGCGCCGGTCAGCTTCTGGTACAGCGCCAGCGTCAGGTGCGGGGGCGTGCCGTTGCCGCTGGAGCCGGCCGCCAGCGGCTTGGCGGCCGCCGCGCGGGCCAGGTCGTCCATGGTCTTGATGGGGCTCTTGGCATTGACCACCACCATGATGGGCGACGAGGCCAGCCCGGCCAGCGGCGTCAGGTCGCGTGTCAGGTCGTAGCCGGCCTTGCCGGCGAACAGCGTGGCGTTGGCGGCGTGCGACAGGGTGATCGCCAGCCAGGTATAGCCGTCCGGCGCGGCGTGCGACACGTGGGCCGCGCCGATGTTGGCGCTGCCGCCGGGCTTGTTTTCCACCACCACGTTCCAGCGCTCGGCATCGCCCAGCGCCTTGCCGACCTGGCGCGCGGCCACGTCGGTCAGACCGCCGGGCGGGAAGGGCACGACGTAGTTGATGGGGCGCTCCGGCCAGGCGCGCTTTTGCGCCAGCGCCTGTTGCCAGGGCGTCAGCGCACAGAGACCGGCGGCGCCCAGGGCGCCCAGCACGCGCCGGCGCTGCGCGCCGTCGATCGGGGGGGATTGCTCGCGATTCATCTGTCTTCCTCCTTGGGGGTGGCGCCCGGGTAGGAATGCATACGCCTGTGCTGCCGTGGCGGCTTGCGCCCGGGTCTGCGTGTTTTTTTGTCAGGCGCTTTCGAAGATGCGGGTCAGCACGAATTCGCGGTGGCCCAGCGCCTCGGCCGCGGTCCAGCGGCCATTGGCGGTGGCCAGCATGCATTCCAGCAGCTTGTCGCCGGCCTGGTTCAGATCGATCTCGCGCTGCAGCAACGCGCTGGTGTCCACGTCCACGTGTTCCGACATGGTGCGCACGGTGCGCGGGTTGGCGCAGATCTTGATGACCGGCAGGATGGGGTTGCCGATGACGTTGCCCTGGCCGGTAGGAAAGAAGTGCACCGCATAGCCGGAGGCCGCGCACAGCGTCACCATTTCGGCCGCGGCCGACGACGAATCCATGAACCACAGGCCCGGCCCGTCGGGAATCTCGGCCTTGTCGATCACGCCGTCCACGCGGCAATGCTTGCCGATCTTCTGGATGTTGCCCAGCGCCTTTTCCTCGATGGTGGTCAGGCCGCCGGCGATGTTGCCCTTGGTAGGTTGGGATTCGGACAGGTCGCTGGTCTTCCAGCGGTCGATCATGGCCTGGTAGCGGTTGAACATGAACATGAAGCGTTCGCGCACGGCATCGTTGGCGCAGCGCTCGGCCACGATGTGTTCGCCGCCCGTCAGTTCCGAGGTTTCGCCGAACACCAGGGTCGAGCCCAGCGCATACAGCTTGTCGAAGGCATTGCCCACCGTGGGGTTGGCGCCGCAGCCGGACGTGGTGTCGGACTCGCCGCACTTGGTCGACACCCACAGGTCCGAGATCGGACACGTGCTGCGCGTGAGCGCCGTGGCGTAGTGCACGAATTCCTTGGCGCAGCGCGAGGCGCGCATGATGGTGTCGTGGTCGCCATGCAGTTCGATGCTGAAGCCCATGACCGGCTTGCCGGTGGCGGCAATGCCGTCGACCACGCGCTTGGTCCAGCCTTCTTCGATGCCGATCACCACCACCGCGGCCACGTTGGGATTGCAGCCGGTGCCGATCAGGGTGCGAAAGTGCAGCTCCAGGTCTTCGCCGAATTGCAGCCGGCCATAGGGGTGGGGCAACGCCAGCGTGCCCTTGATGTTGTGGGCGACGGCCTCGGCCGCGGCGTTGGAAATATCGTCCACGGGCAGCACGATGACGTGGTTGCGCACGCCGACCCGGCCGTTGTCGCGGCGGTAACCCTGGAAGGTGGTCTGAGCATTGATGACGGACATGATTTTTTCCTCTTGGGGGGCGGGGGGACGCTTACCAGCGCTTGGTCTTGATGTTGTGCACGTGGGCGTGCTGGCCGGCCTTGATCGGCGCCACGACGCGGCCGATGTCCACGCCGTACTTGAAGACCGTGTCGCCCTCGGCCATGTCTTTCATCGCGACCTTGTGGCCGATGGGAATGTCCTGCGAGGCCCGCACATGGATGATCTTGTCCTCGTCCATGATCCAGGCGTTCAGTTCCGTTCCGGCGGTCAGGCCTTCCACCACGGCGACCGCCACCGTGTCCTTGGCATCGTGCAATACGGCATGAATCATCGTCTTCCTCTCTTGGGCTGGGCGTGCGGCCGGGTGCCGCAAGCGCTTCGGGATCACAACGTCCGGCAAATCTTAAGATCGGCTTTTCGGCATGTCAACTAAATCATATATATGAATTGTATGACTTGAGCCGAGCCGTCGTGGACCGCTACACTGGAGGTCCCTGATTTTTGCGATGCACCCATGAACACCAGCCTGTCATCGACTGTGCCTTTGGGCAGTCCCTTGTACGAGCAGGTCAAGCAAGCCGTGCTTGCCGCGCTGGCGCAAGGCGAATGGAAGCAGGGCGAGGCGATCCCCCCGGAAAAGAACCTGGCAGAACGCTTTGGCGTGTCGATCGGCACGCTGCGCAAGGCCATCGACGAACTGGCCGCGGAAAACATCCTGGTGCGCCATCAGGGCCGGGGCACCTATGTGGCGGTGCACACGCGCAACCACCACTTCTTCAAGTTCTTCCGCATCCTGCGCCAGGACGGCAACAAGTCGTACCCCACGACCGAGCTGCTGCGGTTCCGCCGCGTCAAGGCATCGGCCGCGGCGCGCGAGAAGCTGGGCCTGCCTGCCGGCGCCTATGTGTTCGAGTTCCTGAACATGCTGTCGTTGAACGGCGACGTGGTCATGATCGACGACATCTGCCTGCCCGAATCGCGCTTTCCCGGCATGACCGAGGCGCACCTGCGCGAGCGCGCCAGCACCTTGTACGCGCTGTACCAGGACGTATTCGGCGTCAACGTCATCGCCACCGACGAGCGCCTGCGCACCTGCCTGGCCGACCGCGCCCATGCGCGCTGGCTGGGCGTGGCCGAGGGCGCGCCCCTGCTCGAGATCCGCCGCGTGGCGTTTTCGTACAACCGCCAGCCGGTGGAATGGCGCATCTCGCGCGTGAACACCGAGCATTACGAATACCTGGGCCACGAACCCTGGGAGGCCGGCGCCTGACCGGTTGCCCGCTGCTGCGCGGCGTGGGTGGGGCTTGCGGCCCCCACCGCAAGCAGTGCTAGAATTCTTGCCGCACTATCCTAATTTCGGCGCCGATTTGCCTGATCCGCTTGCGGGCGCCTTCCAATAAATCCAGCTAAAGAGGTCCGTATGACCACTCCTGCCCAACATTTGGCCGGTGATTCGGCCAGCGCCGCGCTTGCAGGCTCGCCTGCCACCGTCGCACCCGTCACTCAGTCCGACGCCGTTGATCCCGGTTCCGTCGGTCTGGTCGCACCCGTCTATCTTCGTTTCGACGAACCGCTGTCGTTGCTCAGCGGACAGTCGCTGGCCGCCTACGAACTGGCGGTCGAGACCTACGGCACTCTGAACGCCCAGCGCACCAACGCGGTGCTGATCTGCCACGCCCTGAACGCCTCGCACCACGTGGCGGGCCAGGCGGCCGACACACCCAGCGACGTGGGCTGGTGGGACAACATGGTGGGCCCCGGCAAGCCGGTGGATACCAACCTGTTCTTCGTCATCGGCGTGAACAACCTGGGTTCGTGCTTTGGTTCGACCGGCCCGGCCAGCATCAACCCCGAGACCGGCAAGCCCTGGGGCGCCGCGTTCCCGGTGCTGACGGTGGAAGACTGGGTGCAGGCGCAGGCCCGCGTCGCCGACCACTTCGGCATCGAGCGCTTTGCCGCCGTGATGGGCGGTTCGCTGGGCGGCATGCAGGCCCTGAGCTGGGCCATCACCTTGCCCGAGCGCGTGGCCAATTGCGTGGTCATCGCCAGCACGCCGCGCCTGTCGGCGCAGAACATCGGCTTTAACGAGGTGGCGCGCCGCGCCATCATCACCGACCCGGATTTCCACGGCGGCGACTACTACGCGCAAGACACCGTGCCGCGCCGCGGCCTGTCGGTGGCGCGCATGATCGGCCATATCACCTACCTGTCCGACGACGACATGGCCGAGAAATTCGGCCGTGCCCAGCGCGAGCCGGCGGCGGACGGTGCGTACCACTATGGCTACGGCGTCGAGTTCGAGGTCGAGTCGTACCTGCGCTACCAGGGCGAGAAATTCACCCGCTATTTCGACGCCAACACCTACCTGCTGATCACCCGCGCGCTGGATTACTTCGATCCGGCCCGCAAGACCGGCGGCGACCTGGCGCGCGCGCTGGCGCCGGCCAAGGCCGACTTCCTGCTGGTGTCGTTCAGCACCGACTGGCGCTTCCCGCCGGAACGTTCGCGCGAGATCGTGCGGGCCCTGCTCAAGAACGCCAGCCCCGTCACCTACGCCGAGATCGACGCGCCGCACGGGCACGACGCCTTCCTGCTGGACGACGCGCGCTACCATGCCGTGGTTCGCGGCTATTACGAGCGCATCGCCCGTGAACTGGGCCTGGTCGACGCCGCTCAGATCGAAGGATCCTACGCATGAACCCTGTCACTCCCCGGCCTGCCGTGGCCACGCTGCGGCCCGACCTGGCGCGCATCGCCAGCTGGATCGAGCCCGGCAGCCGCGTACTGGACCTGGGCTGCGGCGACGGCGCGCTGCTGGCGCACCTGCGCGACCACCGCCAGGTGCGCGGCGCGGGCGTGGAACTGGACGACACCTGCGTCATCGCCTGCGTGAAACGCGGCGTGGAAGTGATCCAGCAGAACCTGGAAGACGGGCTGGCGCTGTTCGACGACAAGCAGTTCGATACCGTGGTGCTGTCGCAGACGTTGCAGTCCATGCACCGCACCGAGCACATCCTGCGCGAAATGGCCCGGGTGGCGCGCCACGGCGTGGTGTCGTTTCCCAATTTCGGCTACTGGCCGCACGGCTGGATGATCCTGCGCGGCCGCATGCCGGTGACCGGCCAGATGCCTTACCAGTGGTACAACACGCCCAACATCCACCTGTGCACGCTGCGCGACTTCGAACAGCTGGCCGGTGAACTGGGCCTGCGCATCCTGGAACGCGCCACCTTCAACGAAGGGCGCGAGATCAAGGCGTTTCCCAGCTGGCGCAGCACCCTGGCGGTGTACCGCTTCGCCTCTCCCTGACTTTCTGCAACGGCGGCTGACGGCCCGGGCGATCCGCGCCTAAAATGCCGCAAGCCCGTGGCGCACGCCTGTGCGCCGCGCCGGCCCGTTCCAGGAGACCGTCATTACCGCTGTATCCAACGTCTACACCAGCCCCCGCGTCGCACCCCTGCTGGTCCTGGGGTTTGCCAGCGGATTGCCGCTGGCCCTGACCAGCGGCACCTTGCAGGCCTGGGCTACTGTGGCCGGCGTGCCGTTGCAGCAGATCGGTTTCCTCACCCTGGTAGGCACCGCCTACACCCTGAAATTCCTGTGGGCCCCGCTGGTCGACCGCTACGTGCCGCCGCTGCTGGGCCGGCGCCGCGGCTGGATGCTGGTCACGCAAGTCCTGCTGGCCCTGGCCATCATGGTGATGGGCACGCTGTCGCCGTCGTCGGCCTTGCAGACGCTGGCGCTGCTGGCGGTGCTGGTGGCTTTCCTGTCCGCCACCCAGGACATCGCTTTCGACGCCTATTGCACCGACGTGCTGCGCAAGGAAGAGCGCGGCGCGGGCGCGGCCATCAAGGTCATGGGCTACCGCCTGGCCATGATCGTCTCGGGCGGGTTGGCGCTGATCATGGCCGACCAATGGATCGGCTGGGGCAATACCTATGTGGTGATGGGCGGCCTGATGCTGCTGTGCGCGCTGGCCACGTTGTGGGCGCCCGAACCGGAACGCGTGGCCGTGGCCCCGCGCAGCCTGGGCGAAGCCGTGGCGGCGCCATTGCAGGAATTCTTCACCCGCCGCGGCGCCTTGCTGGTGCTGCTGCTGATCGTGCTGTACAAGCTGGGCGACGCCTTTGCCGGCGCGCTGTCCACCACCTTCCTGATCCGCGGCGCGGGCTATACGCCCACCGAGGTCGGTGCGGTCAACAAGGTCATGGGCATGGCCGCCACCATCGTCGGCGCGCTGGCCGGCGGTTTCATCATGTCGCGCTGGACGCTGTACCGGTCGCTGATGGTGTTCGGCCTGCTGCAAGCGGTGTCCAACCTGGGCTATTGGCTCATTGCCGTCAGCCCCAAGAGCATCTGGCTGATGGCCAGCGCCGTCGGCCTTGAAAACCTGTGCGGCGGGCTGGGCACGGCCTCGTTCGTGGGCCTGCTGATGGCCCTGTGCCGCCAGCGTTTTTCGGCCACGCAGTTCGCGCTCTTGTCGGCGCTGTCGGCCGTGGGCCGCACCTACCTGGCCGGACCGCTGACGCCGCCCCTGGTCGAACACCTGGGCTGGCCGGGGTTCTTCCTGGTGACGGTCGTCATTGCGTTGCCCGGCCTGGTGCTGCTGCGCATGCTGCGCAGCCGCATCGAGGCCATGATCCAGAACGGGGACACCTGAGCCCCCGCGCGGCGGGCTATTGCTCGCCGGTCAGCCGCACGATCAGCACGTCGCTGGGCAGGGCTTCCAGCAGCCGTTCGGCGACGCTGCCGATGGCGGTGCGCAAGAGGCCGGTGCGGCCATGGGTGCCCGTCACCACCAGGTCAGACCGATGGTTGAACGAGTATTCCGACAGCACGGTTTCCGGCTGGCCGCATTCCAGCACCACTTTGGGCGCCGCCACGTCCGCCAGTTCTGCCGTTTCTGCGATGAACTCGCGCGCGCTTTGCTCGGCCGCCTTGTAGAAGCTGCGCGTCACGGCGTCGTCCGGCACATTCTTGCCCTGGAACGGCACGTCGTAGGCGTGGAACAGCGTCAGGCTGGCGTCGGGCACCAGGTGCAGCGCGGCGCGCAGGGCCTGGCGCGAGCCCGGCGAAAAGTCGGTGGCGACCAGCACGTCGTGGTAGGGCTTGCGCGGCCGGGTCTTGACCACCAGCACCGGCTGGCGGGCCTGGCGCGCCAGCTTTTCCACCGTGGTGCCCAAGAGCAGCCGGCCCAGCGTTTCGTCGCGGGCAATGCCGGTGACGATCAGCGAGCAGCCGAAGCTGTCGGCGGTTTCCATGATGCGCACCAGCGGATCGCCGGTGGCCACCACGACCTCGGTGGGAATCCCGGCGTCGGCCAGGTCTTCGGCCAGCTCGCGCTCGGCCAGGGCCTTGTGGTCGGTCGACAGCCGGCGCCAGACCGGCGTGGTCAGGCGCGCCGGCACGGAATGGGTTTCCATGACGTGCAGCACGACCAGCTTGGTATTGCGTTCCTTGGCCAGTTGCAGCGCGCGGTCCAGTGCGCGGTCGCCCCGCGCGCTCAGGTCCGTGGCCAGAAGGATGGGGCCTGGTTGTTCAGACATACGTTTCTCCCGAGGTAGGACCGGGCCGGTGGCTCCCGCCAGCCTCCGTCCGGCCGATGGCGCCCTTGGCGGGCATACCCCATTGTCCGGCCGCGGCGCGTACAGGGGCTTGACCGATATCAACGTGCTTTCAGCGTAAGGGATGGCGGGGGCCGGCGGCAACGCCATTGCGCGGTGTCAATACAATAGGGGCCTGCCGCCCGCCGTGGGGTCCGACCCCGGTGGCGCCTTTTTCACGCTTGCCCGATCCATGTTCCCCGATCTTTCCCCCACCCTGCTGCATACGCTCTACCTGGTCGCCATCGTGGCCGAAGCCATGACCGCGGCGCTCTCGGCCGGCCGGCGCGACATGGACTGGATGGGCGTGTGCATCATCGCCTGCGTCACCGCGCTGGGCGGCGGCTCGCTGCGCGATGTGCTGCTGGGCCATTACCCGCTGACCTGGGTGGTGCATCCGGAATACCTGTGGATGACGGCGGGTGCGGCGCTGCTCACGGCCCTGATCGCACCGATCATGCGGCGGTTGCGCAGCCTGTTCCTGCTGGCCGATGCCCTGGGCCTGGTGGCCTTCACCGTGATCGGCTGCCAGGTGGCGCAACTGATGCAGCTGCCGATCACGGTGGTGCTGATCAGCGGCATGATCACCGGCTGCGCCGGCGGCGTGCTGCGCGACGTGCTCTGCAACGAGGTGCCGCTGCTGTTCCGCAAGGAACTCTACGCCAGCGTGTCGGTGGTGACCGGGGCGCTGTACCTGGGCAGCCAGGCGCTGGGGCTGTCCGCCAACGCCGCCGTGCCCATCGCCCTGGCCGCCGGCCTGGCCTTGCGCCTGCTGGCCCTGCGCTTCAACTGGCAGATGCCCAAGTTCGTCTACCGCGACGATTGGGATTGACGCGCTCAGGCGACGTCTGCTGGCCTGGCGCTTGACTCGCCAGTTGCCACAGTTCACCTGCCGTGCCCATGGCCATCAACGGGTTCCCGCACGAACTGCTGCAACAATTTTCTTATTTGTGTTTCAATAAATTTCTAGTATCTTCTCGGTGTCGCAATACTTGCATCACGCAGTACAAGGGGAGCCGATTGGACGTCAAAGCGCCCGCCACGATTCCGTATTTCCTACAGGAACAGATTCGTGAGTTGATAGTGGATGGCACTATCAGGCCCGGGCAGCCGTTGCGGGAACAGGAACTGGAGCAGCGTTTCGGCACCAGCCGCAGTCCCATCCGGGAAGCGCTGCGGTTGCTGGAATTGAGCGGCCTGGTGACGCATGTCCAACGCAAAGGTTTCAGGGCCACCCTGTATTCGGAAACCCAGATCCGCCACCTGTACAAGCTGCGCGCGGAGCTGGAGGCCTACTGTATCCGTCAGGTCGCCGAGATGGACGACGTGTCGCCGCTGGTGGCTGAACTGCGCACCTACGACGATGCCATCGCCGCGGCCATGGCCAAGCGCGACGTGCGCGCCTACATCGCGGCGCTGCGCGAGTTCTACCTGGCCGGCGCCCGCTTCACGGGCAACGCGCCGCTGGTGGGCGTGCTGACCAAGCTGTACGAGCAGGTCGAGCCGCTGCGCTATCTGCTGGCCAAAGAGACGATGGACTCGAACAACCTGCAGACCTACACCCAGGGCATCACGCAGGCCATGGCCAGCCGCGATTTCGACCGCGCGGCCGAACTGACGCGCAGCTACGTGCTGGATGTGCTGCCGGGCATTTTGCGGGCCTATCACGAGGCCTCGCTGCAGGACGCCGAAGAGCCGGCGCCGCGTTTCGGCCGCGGCTAACGCGGCCTCTCTCACCCAGACCGTCTCTATCGCGCCTGCGGCGTGCGCACCGCGATGCCTGCCTGTTGCAGCGCGTCGCGGATGGCGCGTGCGAACACCAGCGCGTTGGGCTGGTCGCCGTGGATACAGAGCGTGTCGGCCTGCACCGGCACGTCCTTGCCGTCGACCGAGCGCACCAGGCCTTCGCGGGCCATGCGCAGCACCTGCGCAACCGCCTGGTTCACGTCTTCGATCATGGCGCCTGCGCGGGTGCGCGGGGTGAGCGAGCCGTCGTCCTGGTAGGACCGGTCGGCGAAGACTTCGCTGGCCGCGGCCAGGCCGATGTCGCGGGCGGCATCGATCAGCTTGCTGCCCGCCAGGCCGTACAGCACCAGCGAAGCATCCACGTCTTTCACGGCCTGGCAGATGGCGCGCGCCAGGCCGGCGTCTTTCGCGGCCATGTTGTACAGCGCGCCATGCGCCTTGACGTGATGCAGCCGCGCGCCCTGCGAGGCGGCCACGCCGGCCAGCGCGCCGATCTGGTAGACGACGATGTCGTAGGCTTCTTCGGGCGTGGTGGGGATGGCGCGGCGGCCGAAGCCGGCCAGGTCCTGCAGGCTGGGGTGCGCGCCCAGCGCCACGCCCTGGGCCAGCGCGGCGGCCACGGTCTTGCGCAGGGTGGCGGGGTCGCCGCCATGGAAGCCGCAGGCGATGTTGGCCGAGCTGACGAACGCCAGCACCGCGGCATCGTTGCCCATGGTCCAGGCGCCGTAGCTTTCGCCCATGTCGCAGTTCAGGTCGATGCTTTGGCTCATGTCAGTGTCCTTGTGTCAGCAATGCGCGCAGCGGCGCCAGCGTGTCCAGCAATTGGGTAAAGGCGCGTTCGCGCTCGCCATCCAGGCGCTGGGCCTCGTCCAGGTCGATGCGCGCAAAGCGCAGCGTGCGTCCCGGCGCGTATTGGGCCAGCAGCGGCAGGTCGACGGTGGCGATCTGCGCAATCTTGGGGTAGCCGCCGGTGGTCTGGCGGTCGGCCATGAGGATGATGGCTTCGCCGCCGGACGGCACCTGCACGGTACCGAAGCAGGCGGCTTCCGACAGCATCTGGCGCGGCCGGCTCATGGATAGCGCCGGGCCCTGCAGGCGGTAGCCCATGCGGTCCGATTGCGGACTGATGCGAAATTCCGAGCCGCCGAAGGCATGGCGGGTGGCTTCGGAAAATTCTTCCCATTGCAGGCCGGGCAGGAAGCGGATGGCGTCGCGTTGCTTGTGGCCCAGCGCGCCGGGCAGGTAGATGCGGAGGTCCCACAGCGCTTTCTGCAGGGCGTCCAGATCGGCATGGCCCAGCGCCTGGCGCAGGCCGACCTGGTCGCCCTTGGCCAGCGCGCGGCCTTCGAAACCGCCGAAGCCGCTGCGCAGGTAGGTGGTTTCGCTGCCCATCACGGCCGGCAGCGCAAAACCGCCATGCACCGCCAGGTAGCCGCGCACGCCGTTGGCGGGCCGGGCGCCGAACGCCAGCGTGTCGCCGGCGCGTGCCACCAGCGGGCGATGCAGGGGGATGTCCTGGCCGTTGAGCGTGGCGCCCAGGTCGGCGCCCGCGAGAGCGAAGCAGGCCGGCGCATCGAAGCGCAGCGTGGGGCCGGTCAGGGTCATTTCGAGCGTGGCCGGGTCGCCGGTGTTGCCGGCCAGTGCATTGGCCAGGCGGTGGGCGCGTTCGTCCATGGCGCCGGCAGCGGGAATGCCCTGGTGCTGGTAGCCGTCGCGGCCGCGGTTCTGGAAACTGGACAGCATGCCCGGCTTGATGACGGTGATGCTCACGGCCGGGCCTCGCGCAGACGGTCGAATTCTTCAGGGGTGATGGGCACGAAGCGGACCGAGTCGCCGGGTTGCAGCAGCGCAGCGGGTTCGCGCGCGGGGTCGAACATGGTCAGCGGCGTGGTGCCGATGATGTGCCAGCCGCCGGGCAGGCGGTTGGGGTAGATGACGGTCTGGCGGTTGGCGATGGCCACGGCGCCAGGGGGCACGGCGGTGCGCGGCGAGGCGCGCCGCGGCAGGTTCAGTTTTTCGTCGTGTACGCCCAGGTAGGCATGGCCGGGCGCAAAGCCCAGCATGAACACCATGCTGCGCGGCCCGCTGTGCAGCGCGATGACCTCGTCGGGCGCCAGGCCAGCGGCGGTGGCCACCTCGAGCAGGTCGGGGCCATGTTCGCCGCCGTAGCAGACAGGCACGTCGACGTCGCGGCCGCCGGCGGCGTCGGCGGCAATGCCTTCGGCCAGCAGGGTTTCAATGCGGTCGGCCAGGCTGGCGTAGGTGGGGCCGTTGCCCAGGCCGTCGGGCCGGTAGTGGACTGCCACCGCCACGAACGAGGGCACGACGTCGGTCACGCCCGGCAGGCCGGCATCGCGCAGCTTGCGCGCCGCGGCCAGACAGGTGCGTCCGACAGCGGCGTCGATCTGGTCGCCGAACGAGACGATCAGGCAGCGGTCACCCTGGGGCTGGATGCGCCAGGGGGTTTCGGCCGAAGAAGGTGGGTCTGATATTGCGTTCAACGGCACGAAACCTGTAGAGACGGATTACTTGGCGAACAACGAATCCATGTTCTTGAACGCCTTGAATTCCAGCGCATTGCCCGACGGATCCAGGAAGAACATGGTGGCCTGTTCGCCGACTTCGCCCTTGAAGCGGATGTAGGGCTCGATGACGAACTCGGTGCCGGCATCGGTCAGGCGCTTGGCCATGGCTTCCCATTGTTCCATGGAAAGCACGGCGCCGAAATGGCGCACGGGCACATTATGCGAATCGACGGCGCTGGTGGCCTTGTGGCCGCACTCGCTGGGGGCCAGGTGGGCGACGATCTGGTGGCCGTAGAAGTTGAAGTCGATCCATTCGGGCGAGCTGCGGCCCTCGGGACAGCCCAGCTTTTCGCCGTAGAAGGCGCGGGCTTCGGCCAGGTCGCGGACCGGGAAGGCCAGGTGGAACGGCGGCAAGTTGGTTTGAGCGGTCATGAAAAGCTCCGGATAAGGCGGAAAAGGTAAATCAGAATGCGGACCGTCACCATCGGGTCGTGTCCTGATTGCTAGTTTATGAATTGTTTTTTTGATTGAAAAACGATATTTTTTGTGTCTTAGCATCGAAAATATTGATCGTGATCAAAGAATTCAAGACCTTCATCGCCGTGGCGCGGGACGGCACCTTCACGGGGGCAGGCGCCCAGCTGGGCCTGACCCAGTCGGCCGTCAGCGCGCAGATCAAGCGCCTGGAGGAATACCTGGGCGTGGCGCTGTTCGACCGCGGCGCCCGCGCGGCGACGCTGAACGCGCACGGGCGCGAGATGCTGCCGCAGGCCGAGGAACTGGTGGCCATGGCCGAGCGCATGGCCACGGCGGGCGCGGGCCACGTCAGCGGGTCGCTGCGCATCGGCGCCATTGCGTCGGTGCAGCAGGACCTGCTGGTGCGGGCGCTGGGGGAGTTCCGCGCGGGCTATCCGGACGTGCGGGTGCGCATCGTGCCGGGGGTGTCGCTGTCGCTTTTGGGGCAGGTGGACGCGGGCGAGGTCGACATGGCGCTGCTGATTCGCCCGCCATTCGCGCTACCGCCCGAGCTGGGCTGGCAGCCGCTGCTGCGCGAAGAGGTGGTGCTGGCCATGCCGGAATCGATGCCGCTGGCGCCGTGGCGCGAGCTGCTGGCCACGCAGCCGTTCATTCGCTACGACCGGGCGTCGTTCGGCGGGCGGGTGGTGGATCTGTTCCTGAAGAAGCAGCGCATCACGGTGCACGAGGCGGTGGAGCTCGATGAAATCGAAGCGATCGCCAATATGGTGCGGCACGGGCTGGGGGTGGGGTTGTTGCCGCGGCTGCGAGGCTTGAACCTGGACGGGTTGCGGCTGCTGTCGCTGGGCGAGGCGGCGTTCCATCGGGAAATCGGCATCATCGGGCGCTTGCCGTTCGATGCGGGCAGCGTCGGGGGCAAAATGGCGGAATGCCTGGGGCGGGCCGCGGCCGCGCCTTGAATGAGGAGAAGGGGATGGAATTGTCGGCGTTGGAGAAGCAACTGGGCTTTCTGCGGGAAATTGACCGGCTGAAATCGGTAGTGCGGCAGTCGCCGCTGCTGGACACGAGCCGCAAGGAAAATTCGGCGGAACATTCGTGGCATCTGGCGATGTATGCGCTGGTGCTGAGCGAGTACGCCTGTGGCCCGGTGGATACGGGGCGGGTGATGCGGATGCTGCTGCTGCACGACGTGGTGGAGATCGACGTGGGTGATTTTCCGATCCACGGCGGCTCGTCGGCGCAGGTGCAGGCGGAGCAGGAGGACGCGGCGGCGGTGCGGTTGTTCGGGTTGTTGCCGGGGGCGCAGGGGGATGAGTTCCTGGCGTTGTGGCGGGAGTTCGAGCAGGCCGAGTCGGAAGATGCGAAGTTCGCGAAGGCGTTGGATCGGTTTCAGCCGCTGCTGATCAATGTGTTTACCGGTGGGGGCACTTGGACGGAGAACGGAGTGTCGATGGAGCAGGTGCTGGCGCGCTATGGGCCGGTGATTGAACGCGGTGCGCCCGCATTGTGGGCCGTGTGCGAGAAATGGGTAGCGGCGCAT
The DNA here is from genome assembly GCF_000633435.1 of Achromobacter sp. DH1f. Lineage (NCBI taxonomy): Bacteria > Pseudomonadati > Pseudomonadota > Betaproteobacteria > Burkholderiales > Alcaligenaceae > Achromobacter > Achromobacter sp. DH1f. Next base: position 45,061 of record NZ_AYMF01000003.1, read on the forward strand.
TTTGTTGGGCAGGCGGGGGGGTGATCGTCCGTAGTGCTCGCGGCTGTTGGGTGGCCGTGGCTTCGTAGGTCGCCTGGGGCGGGCGGCGCACAGGGGACGCGCGCCAACGATTGCGGTCCGGAGCCTTCGCTCCGGACTACCCTCTCGTCATCTTCGTTGTCGCCTTCGGCGCCTGCCTTCAGATTCCCTCGGGCGCATCGACGGCGCGCGTCCCCTGTGCGCCGCCCACCCCAGGCTACGGCGTGCGAGGTTTGGGGCGCTGTTGCGTTCGAGGCTGGCCAAGCGTGTGCGGGGCCGCCGATTTCCAGGCCGCGCGGACGGCCGGAATCGGCATTGGCGCCTGTGGGGCGTCGTGGCGGTGCTGGGTTGCTGGCGGGTGGTGGAGGCGCGCCACGGAGGAGGGCGGGATTGAAAAAAGAGGGGACCGTTTTTCGGTCCCCTCTTTTTTCTTGCCTTGCCGGTTGCGCGCTTTACAGCCGGTCGCAGCGGACCGTGATGGGGTGGTCGCGCAGCGTGGTCATGACGAGGTCGTCGACGTGGCCTTCGACGTCGGTGATGACGTAGCCGATCTGGCCCTTGGTCTGCAGGGTCTGGCTGACGATGTTCAGGCCGTGTTGGGCCATCAGGTTGTCCAGCGTGCCCAGGGCGCCGGGGGCGTTGCGGTGTACGTGCAGGATGCGGGTGGCGCCGGCCTGTTCCAGGAAGGGCAGTTCGGGGAAGTTGACGGCGCCCTTGGTGGTGCCGGCCTGCAGGAAGCGCACGAGCTTTTCGGCGACTTCGCGGCCGATGTTCTCTTGGGATTCTTGCGTGCTGCCGCCGATGTGCGGGGTGAGGATGACGTTGGGCAGGCCGATCAGGGGGCTGGCCAGGGGCTCGTCGGCGCTCTTGGGTTCGGTGGGGAAGACGTCGAGCGCGGCGCCGGCCAGGTGGCCGGATTTCAGGGCGGCGTGCAGGGCGTTGATGTCGACGACGGTGCCGCGCGAGGCGTTGATGAGGATGGCGCCGCGGCGCATGCGGGCCAGCGCGTCGGCGTCGATGATGTTTTCGGTGGACTTGCCGCCGGGCACGTGCAGGGTGACGACGTCGGCTTGTTCGAGCAGGTCGTTGAGCGAACCGGCCGGACGGGCGTTGCCCAGGGGTAGTTTGGCTTCGACGTCGTGGTAGATGACGCGCATGCCCAGGCTTTCGGCCAGGGTGCTGATCTGCGAGCCGATGTTGCCGTAGCCGACGATGCCCAGGGTCTTGCCGCGGGTCTCGAAAGCGCCGGAGGCGCTCTTGTCCCAGTGGCCCAGGTGCACGCGGGCGTTCTTTTCGGGAATGCGGCGCAGCAGCAGGATGGCTTCGCCCAGCACGAGCTCGGCGACCGAGCGGGTGTTGGAGAAGGGGGCGTTGAACACCGGGATGCCGCGTTGCATGGCGGTGTCGAGGTCGACCTGGTTGGTGCCGATGCAGAAGCAGCCGACGACGCGCAGGTCGGGGTTGCCGGACAGCAGGGCGGCGTCCAGGTGGGTGCGAGAACGAATGCCGGCGACGTGGGCGCCGCGCAGGGCGTCGTGCATCTGCGCGGGCGGCAGGGCCGCGGCGTGCGAGACGATGTCGGTGTAGCCGGCGGTTTCGAAGACGGCGCGGGCGCTCGGATGGATGTTCTCGAACAGGACGATTTTTGCCATGACTGCCAGGGGTCGGGTGGGGAAATGCGTTTTATTTATTGTGGCGCATTTTTGCTGCAGTGCAAGGAGTAGCCATTGGCGCGGTGTGGATGAATTGTTTCAAGGGCCGCGCCGGGGCGGCTTTCAGCGCGCCGGTCCGGGGTGGGACCGGCGGACGTGTTGCCATCAACGATACGCCTGGAAGACCTTGGCGCCACCGCGTTTGTCCACCAGCAGGACGTCGTGTGGGGTCTTGCGGCCGCCGTATTCGGGGCCGTCCATGCCGGGCGAGCCCAGGGGCATGCCGGGGGCGGCCAGGCCGGCGGCGTCGGGTTTTTCGAGCAGCAGGCGGCGCACGTCGCTGGCGGGCACGTGGCCTTCGATGGCGTAGCCGTCGACCACGGCGGTGTGGCAGGAGCCGTAGTCGGCCATGCCGGCATTGCGGCGCACGGGGCCGGTGTCCTGGACGTCGTGGGTGGTGACCTCGAAGCCGTTGTCGCGCATGTGCTTGACCCAGTCTTCGCAGCAGCCGCAGGTGGGGGTCTTCCAGACCTGGACCTTGGCGGCGGGCTGCGCCAGGGCGAAGGCCGGGGCGTACAGCGGCAGGGACAGGGCGGCGGCCAGGATCAGGCGGCGGGTGGGGGCGAGCGTTTTTTTCATGGGGCTCCGTTGGCGGGCAAGGGGGTCAGAACCAGAAGCGCACGCCGGCCAGCACGGCGGCCTGCGAGCGGCTTTGGCCTGCATCGGACGCGTAGTCCGCGGTGCGGCCGAATTTACGTTCAAAGGATACGCCAACGTAGGGGGCGAATTCGCGCGTGACTTCGTAGCGCAGGCGCAATGACAGCGAACCCTTGGACAGGCCCGAGCCGATGCCGCGTTCGGGGTCGTTGCGGCCGTAGGCGCTGGCTTCGAGTTCGGGCGTGAAGATCAGGCGCTGGGTCAGCAGCAGGTCGTATTCGGCCTTCATGGCCAGCGCGGTGCGGCCGGACGGGCCGGCGTAGGCGGTGGTTTCCAGTTCGATGTTGTAGGGCAGCACGCCTTCGATGCCGACGGCGGCCCAGTTGCGCTTGGGGCCGGTGCCGACGTCGCGCCGGGCGCCCAGCTGCAGGTCCCAGAAGGGCGAGATGGCGTGGCTCCAGAAGGCCTCGACCTTGGCGTCGGAACCGCCGCCGCTTTCGCGTTCGCCTTCGCTCTTGATGACCAGGCGATCGGTGGCGGTGCCGTACCAGAAGCGGCCGTCCCACTCCAATGCGTTCTGGCCGTCGCGATTGCGCGACCCGCCGAATTTGTCGAACAGCAGGTGCCAGGTGGCCGCGTTGTCCATCATGTGCGGATGGATGCCGTAGCTGTCGTAGCCGCGCAGGGCCGCGCCGTCGCTGGACGGCAGGCTGCCGACGGGGGGCGAGTTGTTGGGGGCGGCCGGGTTCATGCCGGGCATCGATGCATGATCCATCGGCGCGGCCGGGCTTGCTGCGCCGTGGTTCATGCCGGGCATGGAGGCATGATCCATCGGTGCCGGGGCAGCCGGGGCCTTGTCGGCAGGGCCGTGGTTCATTCCTGGCATCGATGCATGATCCATTCCGGCATGATCCGGCATGGATTGGGCGCGCGCCGGGTGCGCCGCGAAGCTGGCGAGCAGGGCTGCGGCGAACGCGGCGTGGCGGATGAAGTGAAGGCGGTCGGGCATGGTCGGATGTCTCATCGCCTACTCCACCACCACGGCCCTGAACATGCCGGCTTCCATGTGGTACAGCAGGTGGCAGTGGTAGGCCCAGTGGCCGCGGGCATCGGCGCTGACGCGGTAGGACAGGCGCTGCGCGGGGTTGAGCGACAGGGTGTGCTTGCGCACCTGGAAGGCGCCGTCGGGCGATTCCAGGTCGCTCCACAGGCCGTGCAGATGGATCGGGTGGGTCATCATGGTGTCGTTGACCAGCACGAAGCGCACGCGCTCGCCGTAGCGCAGCAGGATGGGTTTGGCGTCCGAGAATTTCACGCCGTTGAACGACCACATATAGCGTTCCATGTTGCCGGTCAGGTGCAATTCGATTTCGCGGGTGGGCGGGCGGTTGTCGGCGGGTTCGCGCACCGAGCGCAGGTCGGCGTAGGTCAGCACCCGGCGGCCGTTGTCGCGCAGGCCGATGCCGGGGTCGTCCAGGCGGGTGGACACCACGTCGGGCAGCATGGAATTGCCGGGGCCGTGTTCGGTGGGGTAGGGGTGCTTGACCTCGACCATGCCGCCCTGATCGGCGTCGGCCCCGTGGCGGCTGCCATGGTCCATGCCGGGCATGGCGCCGTGGTTCATGCCTGCCATGGCACCAGTGGCCGCGGGCGTTGCGCCATGGCCCATCGCGGCGTGATCCATGCCGGCCATGTCCTGGCCGGGCGACATGTCGTGCTTCATGCCCATGTCCATCATGCCCAGCAACTGCACCCGGTCCACATCCGGCACGGCGGCCTGCATGCCGGGGCGCGGCGCGAGGGTGGCGCGGGCATAGCCGGACCGGTCCATGGCCTGCGAGAAGATCGTGTAGGCGCGGTCTTCGGCCGGTTCGACGATGACGTCGTAGGTCTCGGCCACGGCGATGCGCAGTTCCTCGACCTCCACCGGCCGCACATCTAGGCCGTCGGCCGCCACCACCGTCATCTTCAGGCCCGGAATGCGGACGTCGAAGTAGGTCATGGCCGAGCCGTTGATCAGGCGCAGCCGCACCCGCTCGCCGGGCGTGAACAGGCCGGTCCAGTTGCCGGCGGGCGTGGCGCCATTGGTCAGGTAGGTATAGGTGGCGCCCGAGACGTCGGCCAGGTCCGACGGGTTCATGCGCATCTGTTCCCACATCAGCCGTTCGGACAGCGCGGCGCGCCAGCCCTTGTCCTTTGCTTCGCGCGCCAGGCTTGCGACGCTGGGCTGGTTGCGGTTGTAGTAGTCGGGCATGGCGCGCAGCTTGTCGAAGACGCGCATGGGGTCTTCGTCGGTCCAGTCGGACAGCAGCACGGTGTAGTCGCGGTCCGAGGCGATCGGATCGCGCCGCCGGGGGTCGATGACGATGGCGCCGTACAGGCCGGTCTGTTCCTGGAAGCCCGAATGGCTGTGATACCAGTAGGTGCCGCTTTGGCGCACATCGAAGCGGTAGGTGAAGGTCTGGCCCGGATCGATGCCGGCAAAGCTCAGGCCCGGCACGCCGTCCATGTCGGTGGGCAACAGGATGCCGTGCCAGTGGATCGACGTTTGCTCGCGCAGGCGGTTGGTGACGTGCAGGGTCACCGTGTCGCCTTCGCGCCAGCGCAAGAGCGGCGCGGGCACCTGGCCGTTGACGGTGGTGGCGATGCGGGCGGCGCCGGTGTAGTTCACCGGCGTTTCGCCGATTTCCAGGTGGAATTCGGTGCCGCGCAGTTCGGCGGGGCCGGCGGGCGTGGCTGGCGTGGCGGCCTGGGCCGCGCGCCAGCCGCCCAGGGCGGCCAGCGCGCCGCCGGCGGCCAGGCCCTGCACGAAGCGGCGGCGGGTGGAAAGCAGACGGGAGCTCATGGCGGATCCGGGCGGGCGCTACTGCACCGACACCGCGCCCTTCATGCCGGCGGCGTAGTGGCCGGGTTCCAGGCAGCCGAAGGACACGCTGCCGGCGCGGTCGAATTTCCAGACGATCTGGCCGCTCTTGCCCGCGTCCAGCGACACGGCGTTGGCCTCTTCGTGGCGCATGCCGGGGTCCTGCATCATCATGGTGTAGTGGGCCTGCAGGTCGGCCTCGCTGCCCAGCACCATTTCGTGGCGTATCTTGCCCGAGTTGCGCACATTGAAGCGCACGGTCTCGCCGGCCTTCACCTGCACCTGGGCGGGGGTGAAGCGCATGGCGTCGGTCATGTCGATGTCGATGGTGCGCGTGACGCGGGCGGCGTCGCCGGGCACGCCGATGGGCGTGGACGCCATCGGCATGGCGTGGCCGGCATGCTCGCCATGGGCGCCCGCCGCGAATGCGGAGCCGGCGCCCAGCAGGGCGGCCAGGGCCGCGGCCAGGGTGATGCGGTGCAAAGTGCCTTTCATGCTGTTCCCTTCAAGGGGGTTGACCATGCAGGCACTTTAGGAAAACCGGGGTGACCCGGTTCTGTCGCGCAGATTACTTCTTTGTAATGTTGGGTCCGGTGGTGGCCGGCCCGCGCAGGGTGATGCCGACCACCGTGCCGCCGGGGCCGGAGGCCGCATCGACCTCGCCGCCATGCATGCGGGCGATGGCGCGCACGATGGCCAGGCCCAGTCCGTGGCCTTCGCTGCGCGGCGCGCGGGCCTGGCCCGCGCGGAAGAAGCGGTCGAAGATGCGGGGCAGGTCGGCCGCGGGGATGGGGTCGCCCGGGTTGCGCACTTCGACCCGCGCGCCTTGCGGCTGCGGCTGGCAGGCCAGCACGATTTCGCCGCCGCGGGGCGTGGCCTTGATGGCGTTCGAGATCAGATTGGCCAGCGCGCGGCGCACCAGGCCGGCGTTGGCAGCCACGATGGCGTCGCCCTCGCAGCGCAGCGCCACGCCGCGCTCTTCCAGCGCGGCCTCGTAGAAATCGGCCACCCGCCGCGCTTCGGCAGCCAGTGACACCGGCACCGGGTCGGCCGCCTGTTCGCCGCGGTCGGCGCGGGCCAGGAACAGCATGTCGTTGACCAGCGTCTTCAGGTCTTCCAGCGTTTCCAGGTTGGATTCCAGCGTCTCGCGCAATTCGTCGGCATCGCGGCCGCTGGACAGCGTGACCTGGGTGCCGTTGATCAGCGTGGCCAGCGGCGTGCGCAGTTCGTGGGCGACGTCGGCATTGAAGCCTTCCATCTGCTGGTAGGCGGCCTGCAGCCGTTCCAGCGTGCGGTTGAAGGACAGCACCAGTTCGTGCAGTTCGCGGTCGGTGTCGCGCAGCGGCAGGCGCACCGCCAGGTTGTCGGGCTGGATGCGTGCGGCCTGTTCCGACAGGCGGCGCGTGGGCGCCATGCTGCGGCGCACCGCCCAGGCGGCCAGCACTACCGTGGCGCCCACCCACAGCGCGCAGATCAGCGCCAGCGCAGTGCCGTAGGCGTACAGGAACTGCGAGCTGGTGCGGGTGCTGACCGCCACGGTCAGGTGCGCGCCGGGCAGGATGCGGTCGTCGACGGCCACGCGCAGGCCGCGCATGCGGCTGCCATCGGCCAGTTGCAGCAGCACCTGCTGGTCGGGCAGGGTGTCCAGCGTTTCGGGGGCGTCGCCGCCATACACGGGGTGGCCCTGGGCGTCGACGATCCAGATGCCCAGCTGGCTCTGGCCGGTACGCATGTCGTCAAACGTCGCGGCCAGGTCGTGCAGGCCGCGCGCGCTGTTCTGCATGTCGATCAGGTGGTTGATCAATTCCAGCTTGCCGCTGACTTCGGTGATTTCCTGGCGTTCGACCTCGCGCTTGAGCGCCCAGAACAGCGTGGCGCCGGCCAGGCTGGACACCAGCAGGGCGATGGCGCCCAGCAGCAGGGTCAGCCGCGCCTGCATCGAACGCATGCGCGGCGGCTTCATGGGCGCGCGGGCGTCGGGCGCGATTCGAGCACGTAGCCCATGCCACGCACCGTGTGCAGCAGCTTGGCCTCGAACGGATCGTCCAGCTTGCTGCGCAGGCGCCGCACGGCCACGTCGATGACGTTGGTGTCGCTGTCGAAGTTCATGTCCCATACCTGTTCGGCCAGGGTGGTACGCGACAGCACCTGGCCCTGGCGCCGCAGCAGCAGGGCCAGCAGGTTGAATTCCTTGGCGGTCAGGTCCAGCCGCTGGCCGCCGCGCGTGGCCTTGCGCCGCGCCAGGTCCAGCTCCAGGTCGGCCAGGCGGAACACGGTGGGTTCCTGCGAGCGGCCGCGGCGCAGCAGCGCCTGCACGCGCGCCAGCAGTTCGGAAAACGCGAAGGGCTTGACCAGGTAGTCGTCGGCGCCGCCTTCCAGGCCGCGCACGCGGTCTTCGACGGCGTCGCGCGCTGTCAGCATCAGGATGGGGGTGTCTTTGCGGGCCCGTACCGACGCGAGGATGCCGAAGCCGTCCACGCCCGGCAGCATCACGTCCAGCACGATCAGGTCGTGGCTGCCTTCCAGCGCCAGGTGCAGGCCGTTGACGCCGTCGCGCGCCAGGTCGACCACGTGGCTTTGCTCCGACAGGCCTTTTTTCAGGTAGTCGGCGAGTTTGGGTTCGTCTTCGATGACCAGGATGCGCATGGCCGGAAATTTACCACCCGCGCCGCCGGGGCGGCGCGAATGTCGGGCGCGCGGGGGTCAGGTCGGCAGGGCGACGGCGATGCGGTCGGGCGGAAAGCGCAGCGTGAACAGGCTGCCCTTGCCCGGTTCGCTGCTGATGAGCAGCTCGGCGTCGTGGCGCATGGCGATGTGCTTGGTGATGGCCAGGCCCAGGCCGGTGCCGCCGACGGCGCGCGAGCGGCCGCGGTCGACCCGATAGAAGCGTTCGGTCAGGCGCGGGATGTGGCGGGCGGGAATGCCGATGCCGGTGTCCTGCACGCTGTAGCGGCCGCCGCCGTCGGCCTCGCGTTCCCAGCGCACGGTGATGGTGCCGCCGTCGGGCGTGTAGCGCACGGCGTTGGTGAGCAGGTTCGACAGGGCCGAGGTCAATTCGGTTTCGGCGCCCAGCACGTCCAGCGTGTCGTCGATGTGCCATTCCAGCACATGGCGCCCGCCCGACAGGGCTTCGATCTGCTGGCGCGCCTTCTGCAGCAGCGCGCCCATGTTGACGGCGCGCGGGTCGCTGCCCGGCGACGATTCCAGGGTCGACAGCGTCAGCAGGTCTTCGACGATGGCCTGCATGCGCTGGGCCTGCTCGTGCATCATGTCGATGTACTGCGCGCGCTGTTCGGGCGGCAGGGCGTCGGCCGGCATGTCGCGCAGCGTTTCCAGGAAGCCCGCCAGCACGGTCAGCGGCGTGCGCAGCTCGTGCGAGACGTTGGCCACGAAGTCGCGCCGCGTGGTTTCCAGGCGTTCGATCTGGGTCACGTCGCGGGTGATGAGCAGGCGCTGGTTGCTGGCGTAGGCGGTCAGCTGCATCATCATCAGCCGTTCCTGGCCGTTCTGGCCCAGGCGCACCAGGATCGGGTCGGGCCAGGACGCGCGGTGCGCGTATTCGACGAATTCCGGCGCGCGCAGCAGGTTCAGCAGGTTATGGCCGCGATCGGCCGGCAGGCGCAGCCCCAGGTGCTGGCGCGCCATGCGGTTGCACCAGTCGATCTGGAAGTCTTCATTCAGCGTCACCGCGCCGTCCGGCAGGGCCTGGGCGGCCGCCAGCATGCCTTGCATGGTGTCGCGGGTTTCGGTCAGTTCGCGGGCGCGGGCCCGGGTGTAGCGGTAGAGCGGGGCGAGAATATCGTCCCAGGGGCCCACCGAGGCGGGGGGAGAGGTGTCCGGGTGATTGGCCCAGTGGGAAACCAGGTGCAGGCGCCAGCTGCGCCAGAGCAGCATGGCGGCCAGCGCGGCGGAAAACACGATCCAGCCCGCCGGGTCTCCAATGAGCCATTGCGCCAATAGTGCCACCGCCGCCCACAGGGCGACCAGGAAGAGGGTACGCAGCCAGATCATCGTGCGGGAGTTTTACCGCGCCGGGACCTGTGCCGTAAACCGGTAGCCGCTGCCGCGCACCGTTTCCACATGGGCGTCGTGGCCGCTGGGCTCCAGCGCCTTGCGCAGGCGGCGGATGTGCACGTCCACGGTACGCTCTTCGACGAAGACGTGGTCGCCCCAGACCTGGTCCAGCAACTGCGAGCGGGAAAACACGCGTTCCGGGTGGGTCATGAAGAAGTGCAGCAGGCGGAATTCGGTGGGGCCGATCTGCAGCGACTGGCTGTTGCCCGACAGGCGGTGCGTCACCGGGTCGAGCTTGAGGCCGCCGACGTCGATCACGTCGTCGGTCAGCTGCGGCGCACGGCGGCGCAGCACGGCCTTGATGCGGGCCATCAGCTCTTTGGGCGAGAAGGGCTTGGTAATGTAGTCGTCGGCGCCGGCTTCCAGGCCATCCACCTTGTCCTGCTCGGACCCCTTGGCGGTCAGCATGATGACGGGGACGGCGCGGGTGCGTTCGTCGTTGCGCAGCTTGCGCGCCATGGCCAGGCCGGACGTGCCGGGCAACATCCAGTCCAGCAGGATCAGGTCAGGCAATTCGGCGCGGATCAGGGTCTGGGCCTGGTCGGCGTCGAAGGCGCGCAGCACCTTGTGCCCCGCGAAGGACAGGTTGACGGCGATCAGTTCCTGGATTGCGGGTTCGTCTTCGACGACGAGGATAGTGCTGGACATGGCGGATAGGGCACGCTTCTGAGCGCCGGCGCGGCGCGAACATTGCGATAGTATGGCCGCAATATTTCAGGTATGTGACCGCGGGTTGCGCCAGGGGGCCGGCGGGCGGCCTTTGGCAGGCCCCGATAGGCTACCATTGGACGATATATCGGGAATTCACCATGCAAAACCCCTCCGAATCGCAACATTCCGCGGATTCCGCCTCGCAATCGACCCATTTCGGCTTCCAATCGGTGCCGGAAACCGAAAAAGCCCGCAAGGTCGCTGAAGTCTTCCATTCCGTGGCCCAGCGCTACGACATCATGAATGATTTCATGTCGGCCGGGCTGCACCGCGTCTGGAAAGCCTTCACCATCGGCCGCGCCGCCGTGCGCCCGGGCATGAAGGTCCTGGACATCGCCGGCGGCACGGGTGACCTGGCCAAGGCGTTTGCCAAGCGCGCCGGCCCCACCGGCGAGGTCTGGCTGACCGACATCAATGATTCCATGCTGCGCGTGGGCCGCGACCGCCTGGCCGACGCCGGCCAGCTGGTGCCCACCGCCGTCTGCGACGCCGAGCGCCTGCCGTTCCCGTCGGGCTACTTCGACCGCGTCAGCGTGGCCTTCGGCCTGCGCAACATGACCCACAAAGACCGCGCCCTGGCCGAAATGACCCGCGTGCTCAAGCCGGGCGGCAAGCTGCTGGTGCTGGAATTCTCGCGGGTGGCCAAGCCCTTGGCGCCCGCCTACGACTGGTATTCCTTCAATGTGCTGCCCTGGCTGGGCAAGAAGGTCGCCAAGGACGAGGCCAGCTACCGTTATCTGGCCGAATCCATCCGCATGCACCCCGACCAGGACACCCTGGCGGACATGCTGCGCACCGCCGGTCTCGAGCGGGTGCAGTACTTCAACCTGACGGCGGGCATCGCCGCCCTGCACGAGGGTGTGCGGCTGGGCTGAGCGCCCCAGGTTCAGACGGCATTTCTTTGCCTCACGGGGAACTTGTGGGGCGGCGTCTTGTCCGTTATTCTTACGTCATTCAGATTACTGTAAGAAAGTCGCGCTGAGGGCTGCACGATATCCGTGCAGCTTCCTGCTGCTCGGGGCAGCAGGGGCGCGAGTACGAGGGAGCAAAAATCCATGACCAAATTCTGTTTCTCGCGGTTTGTCGCCGCGGCGCTCATCGCCATCTCCGGCGCTGCGCTGGTGACGGCGTCGTTTGACGCCGAAGCCCGCCGCGCGGGCGGCGGCTCCAGTGCCGGCCGCCAATCCTCCAACGTGACCCAGCAGCGCCAGGCCACCACGCCGCCGTCGGCGGCCAGCAACACGGCAGGCGCCACCGCCGCCCCGGCAGCCGCCGGTGCGGCCACGGCCGGCGCTGCGGGCGCTGCCGCCAAGAGCGGCGCGTCGCGCTGGCTCGGCCCCATCGCCGGCATCGCCGCCGGCCTGGGCATTGCCGCCCTGCTGTCCAGCATGGGCCTGTCCGGCGCCTTCGCCGAATTCCTGTCGTCGGCCCTCCTGATCGCCGTGGCCGTGTTCGCCGTCATGTTCATCATCCGCCGCCTGCGTGGCGCGGGCCCCCGTCCGGCGACGCAAGGCGCCTTTGGCGGCGCCAACAACGCTCCTGGCCAGCAGCCGCAGCAACCCATGTGGCGCGAAACGCTGAAGCCGGCTGCGCCGGCCGCGGCACCCGTCGCCGCCGCCGTGGCAGCCCCGGTGGCTGACCTGCCCAAGCCGGGCGAGGATGGCAACTGGTTCGTGCCTGGCGACTTCGATACGCCCGCTTTCCTGAAGCAAGCCAAGGAACAGTTCGTGCGCATCCAGGCCGTCTGGGACAGCGGCAGCACCGACCGCCTGCGCGACTACCTGACCGACGACCTGATCACCGAGCTCAAGCCGCAACTGGCCGAGCGCGGCGCCACCCCCAACAAGACCGAAGTGGTGCTGCTCAACGCTGAACTGCTGGGCATTGAAACGGTGTCCGACGGCCACCTGGCCAGCGTCCGCTTCTCGGGCATGCTGCGCGAGGCTGCCGGCGCCGAAGCCTTCCGCTTCGAAGAAGTCTGGAACCTGTTCAAGCCCGCCAACGGCGGCTGGCTGCTGGCCGGCATCCAGCAGATTCCGGTGGAATTCGCCAGCTAAGCAGGCCGGCGGTTTTCGCCAGACATCGTGGGGGCCCCTGGCGGGCCGCCCGTTGCAACCGGCCCGCCAGGGCCGGTTTTTCCATGTGCCCCGCACGCGTTCCCCATGCGTCCGCGCAAACGGTGCCCAGTCTCCCGGGAACAGACCCTCAACTAACCCGTTACACTCCCGATTTACCCATCAACTTCGTCACCCCGCCCGCGGGGCTGCGGACCGTCATGTTGCCTTTCTCGTTTCTGCCCACTCCCTCGCGGCTGGCTGTGAACGCGCTCAACGCCCTGTTGAAGCGCGAAGACTGGGCGCGCGAACGCCTGGCCCGCCATGCCGGCAAGACCGTGCGCTTCGCGCTGGGCGGATTCACGCTGGGCCTGACGATCGACAGCGAGGGCCTGGCGGCCCAGGCCGACCCGGTCGTGGTGCCCGACGTGACGCTGACCGTCGCACCCGAGAAGCTGCCGCTGCCGCGCCTGGGCGCGACCGGTGACGCCCCTGATTTCGCCGAGGCCACGCATATCTCGGGCGACGCGGCGCTGGCCCAGGTGGTGGCGGACCTGTCCAAGCAACTGCGCTGGGACCCCGAAGACAGCCTGGCCCGCGTGGTGGGCGACATTCCCGCGCTGCGCATTGCCGGCGGGCTGCGCGCGGCGGCCGGTGGCGCCCGCAAGGCCAGCCAGCGGTTGGCTGAAAACGTGTCCGAATACCTGGCCGAGGAAAGCGGCATGCTGCTGGGCCGCCCGGCGCTGGAGCAGTGGCGCCTGGACCTGGCCGAACTGAACGCCCGCGCCGATGCCGTGGCCCGTTCGGCCGCCGCCCTGCAAACCCGTCTGGCCACGGCCGGCGCGAAGCGGGGCGCCTGATCCATGTTCCCGTTGCTGCGCCTGTTACGCATCATCCTGGTTTCGCTGCGCTATGGCCTGGACGAGCTGGTGCTGTCCAGCCTGAACCACCCGCTGGCCACCTGCCTGCTGCGCGTCATCCGCCTGGGCACCCGCCCGCGCCAGCCGCGCGGCCAGCGCCTGCGCCTGGCGCTGGAATCGCTGGGCCCGATCTTCGTCAAGTTTGGCCAGGTGCTGTCCACCCGCCGTGACCTGATTCCCGCCGACATCGCCAACGAATTGGCGCTGCTGCAAGACCGTGTGCCGCCGTTCCCGTCGGCGCAGGCCGCGGCCTGCATCGAGGCCGCGCTGGGCGCGCCGCCCGAAAAGCTGTTCGCGCAGTTCCAGGTCGACCCGGTGGCGTCGGCCTCGATCGCGCAGGTGCACTTCGCGGTGCTGCACGACGGCCGCGAAGTCGCGGTCAAGGTGCTGCGCCCGGGCATGCTCAACATCATCGAGAAAGACCTGTCGCTGCTCAAGATCGTGGCGCGCATCATCGAGCGCCTGGGCGCTGATGGCCGCCGGCTCAAGCCGCGCGAGGTCGTGGCCGAGTTCGACAAGTACCTGCACGACGAGCTGGACCTGGTGCGCGAGGCCTCCAATTGCAGCCAGTTGCGCCGCAATTTCGGCCCCGAATCCGGCCGCGGCGACATGCTGATGGTGCCCGAGGTCATCTGGGAATACACCGCGTCCACCGTGTTCACCATGCAGCGCATGTACGGCGTACCGGTGGGCCAGGTCGAACGCATGCGCGAGCTGGGCATCGACATTCCCACGCTGGCCCGCACCGGCGTCGAGATTTTCTTCACCCAGGTGTTCACAGACGGCTTCTTTCACGCCGACATGCACCCGGGCAACATCTACGTGTCCGACCGCCCCGAAACGCTGGGCAGCTACATCGCGCTGGACTTCGGCATCGTCGGTTCGCTGTCCGAGTTCGACAAGAACTACCTGGCGCAGAACTTCCTGGCGTTCTTCCACCGCGACTACCGCCGTGTGGCGCAACTGCACATCGAATCCGGCTGGGTGCCGCCGGACACGCGCGAAGAAGAACTGGAAGGCGCGGTGCGCGCCGTTTGCGAACCCTATTTCGATCGGCCTTTGTCCGAGATTTCACTGGGCCAGGTGCTGTTGCGCCTGTTCCAGACCTCGCGTCGTTTCAACGTCGAGATCCAGCCCCAATTGGTGCTGTTGCAAAAGACCCTGCTGAACGTCGAGGGCCTGGGGCGCCAGTTGGACCCCAACCTGGATCTCTGGAAAACCGCCAAGCCCTATCTCGAACGCTGGATGCGCCAGCGCGTCGGCATCAAGGGCCTGCGGCAGAGCCTGGAAAAGGAAGCCGTGCAGTGGTCGCAGATGCTGCCGGCCCTGCCCAGGCTGGTCCATGACCACCTGAACCGTCCGAATGTATCGCCGGCCCTGTTGGCCGAAATGGTGCAGTTGCGGCGGGCCCAGGAACAGAGCAACCGGCTCGTCGCGGCGCTGGTTGGAGTGCTTGCCTTGGCGATCGGGGTCGCCTTATGGGCATTGACGCGATAGGCGGCGCGATGGTGTAGTGCGATCCCCTGTCATGTTTCATTCATGAAACAGTCATCATAGCTTCGCGGGAGACGGCGAAAAATAGCGCTGCGGCGGCCAATGCAGCGTCACGCCAGCAAGCGCGTGCGCCATTCATTAATTTCTATAGCCCCACTAGCGGGACGAAAACAAGGGCAGAACATGCTTTATCCTGAACTCTTCAAGACCATGGAAGCGGTGCGCTGGAACATGGCGCACGATATTCCCTGGGGCGATTTTGATCGCAGCAAGCTCTCGGACGAGCAGGCCCAGACGATCAAGATGAACGCCATCACCGAATGGGCGGCGCTGCCGGCCACCGAAATGTTCCTGCGCGACAATCGCGGCGACAGCGATTTCTGCGCGTTCATGTCGGTGTGGTTCTTCGAAGAGCAGAAGCATTCCCTGGTGCTGATCGAATACCTGCGCCGTTTCTGCCCCGACCTGGTGCCCACCGAAGAAGAACTGCACAACGTGCGCTTCGAATTCGACGTGGCGCCTGAACTCGAAACGCTGATGCTGCACTTCTGCGGCGAAGTGCGCCTGAACCACTGGTATCGCCGTGCCGCCGAATGGCACACCGAACCGGTCATCAAGGCCATCTACAAGACCGTGGCCCAGGACGAAGCCCGCCATGCCGGCGCGTACCTGCAGTACATGCGCCGCGCGCTGCACGACCGCGGCCAGGACACCAGCGCCCAGGCCCGCCTGGCGTTTTCCAAGATCGGCGTGCTGATGGCCTCGGCCGGCCGCACGCAGCAGGCGCTGCACCCGACCAACCTGCACGTCAACAAAGACCTGTTCCCCAACGACACGGTGCAGTCGCGCCTGCCCGAACCGGGCTGGCTGGAACACTGGCTGGACACGCAGATCCGCTTTGACGGCGTCTGGGAACAGAAGGTCGCCACGCGCATTCTGCACATCCTGTCCAAACTGATGGACCGCAGCTTCGAGTCCGTCAAGGACCTGAACCGCTACCGCAAGGAAATGACCGCGCTGGTGATGCCCAAGGAAAAGGAAATCATCCTGGCCGGCGCCTGAGTACAATCGCGCCATGCCTGCCGCCCGTTTCGAATCCAAAGTCCTGTCCCGCGACGACTGCGTCGCCGCGGTCGCTGCTGGCCGCCTGCCGCGGCCGCTGGTGTTCACCAACGGCGTCTTCGACATCCTGCACCGCGGCCACGCCACCTACCTGGACCAGGCTGCCCAACTGGGCGCCACGCTGGTCGTGGCGGTCAACACCGACGAATCGGTGCGCCGCCTGGGCAAGGGTGAAGAACGCCCCTTGAACCGCATGGAAGACCGCGCCGCGCTGCTGGCGGCGCTGGGCTTCGTGACCGTGGTCACGTCGTTTCACGAAGACACCCCCGAAGCCTTGATCGGCCAGCTCAAGCCCGACCTGATCGTCAAGGGCGGCGACTACGACATGGAAAAACTGCCCGAAACCGCCTTGGTGAAATCCTGGGGCGGCCGCGCGGTGGCCATCCCGTTCGAGTTCGAGCGGTCCACCACGGCGCTGGTCAAGAAGATCCAGGGTGCCTAGCTGCAGGTCGGCCAGCGCCCATGAAAAAGGCGGCCTGCGGGCCGCCTTTGTTTTGCTGGCGCGGGTGGCCGCCCAGGCTAGAACTTCCAGCGCAGCGTGACCGACCCCGTCTGGTCGCGGTTGCCGTTGCCGAATTGGCCGCTGTAGCCCAGCGCGACGGTGGTGCTGCGCGACACCTGGGCGTCCAGGCTCAGTTCCAGCAGCGCCGCATCGCGTGCGATGGGCGCGCCCATCGCCGTGAACGTATCGCTGCCTTCAAACGCCATGCTGGTGCGCGGCTGCACGTCGCCGAAGGCGTGGCGCCAACCGAGCGTGCCGCGTACGACGCCATCCAGCGACCCCAGCGCCACCGCGTGGTACGTGCGCAGGCCCAGGGTGGTGGTGGTCAGGTCATTGCGCATGCGCTCGCCCGACAGCGCGGCCGAGCCGCCCGATTCCGAAAAGCCGCGGATGCGCTGGTCGCTCCAGGACACGCCGGCGTAGGGCTCCAGCGTGAAGGCGCTGTTGATGGGCAGCGCATAGCCCAATTCGGTGAACAGCTGGGCGGTGCTGGCGCCGTAGTCGGCGGTCAGCTTCTGGTCGATCGCGCCCAGGCTGACGCGGCGCTGGGTGCCGATGTCGTGCCAGGTGTAGGCGCCGCCAGCCAGGAAGTTCAGCTTGCCGGGGCCGGCGGCGAACGATTTGCCGCTGTAGAGCGTCAGGCTGTAGCTGCTGATGTCGGCCTGGGAATTCACGGCGTCGGCGCGGGCCCGGGCGTCGGTGTAGCCGACGGCGCCACCCACGCGCCACCCGTTGGCCAGCGCATGATCGGCGCCCATGAAGAGGCCGCCGGTGTGCTGGCGGACCTCCGCGGTTTCTCCGGTGGCGCTGCTGCGCTGCCAATTGCCGACCACTTGGGCCCAGATGGGGCGCGCGCTGGACTGCGGCAGCGTCGAGGCAGCGGGCGCGGCATCGCTGCCGCCGGCAGCGGCGGTGGGCACGCCGGCCTGCATGACGGCGTTCAGGTTGCTGCGGAAATGCTCCAGCGGCACCGCGGCCGCCGTTGAGGCCGTGTTGCGCAGCGAGGATGCGGCGCTGGCATGCGTTTCGCCGGACAGGGCCTGGAACGCCGCAGCCGGTGCGCCCACGGGCAGGTTCAGCACAGCCTGATAGACAGGGTTTCCGGTGGACAGGCTTTCGACCGCGTTGGCGACCGAGCGCTGGTTGCGCGAATTGGCCGCATCCTCGAACTTCATGGGACGAGCGGGCTCGCCGTTGCCATTGCCATTGCCGTTGCCATTGCCACTGCCGTTATCCGGCGTGACGGGGGGCACCACGCGCCGCGCCAGAGTCAGCACGACATCGTTGCCGTTGTTGGCGACGGTGGGCGTCAGATACGCGAGATTGCTGCTGGCCGATGCAAAGCGGCCCGTCAGCGATTGCGCCGACAGGATCGTATAGGTGGTGTTTTCGGCATAGGTGCCATTGCCCGCCAGCACGCTCACCGCGGCGCCGCCCAGTTGGGCGTTGCCGCGGATGGTCAGCTTGTCGCTCTGGCCCGCAGCGGTGACGCGGGTTTCGTAAGTGGAGGCGGCGCTCAGGCTCACGTTGCCGTCAATGACGGCGGTGACGGGCGCGCCGTCCGCGCTGCCCAGCGCCAGCGTATTGCGGCCCAGCGATCGCACATCGCCTATGGTGTTCGATCCGTTCCAGAGTTCAAGGCGATTGCCGTTGCCCTGCAGCAGCACCGCATCGCCGAGACGGGTGCGTTCCGCATTCGTGCCCGCTTGAATGGTGCCGCGGTTGCGGATCGTGACATTCGTGTCGGCGATCAGGCCCGCCCCGCCGTTGCCCTGGACGTACGAGTCCGTTGGCGAACCGAAGTAGCCCCCGGCCTCGCCGCCCGTGATGAAGCCTTGGTTGTCGACGCTGAGCGCGCCGCCCGTTCCGTTCATGATCACCAGCCCGGCGCCGCCATTGCCGCCCTTGCCGCCGGGAGTCGAGGTCGAGCCGCCATAGCCGCCCTTGATGGCGCCCTGGTTGAACACGACGCCGCTTTGGACGAAGGCGCCATCGCCGCCGTTACCGCCATTGCCGTTGGCGGAGGGGCCAGCGTTGTAGGCGCCCCTGCCACCTGTCAGGCTGCCGCCCGCCTGGTTATGTAATTCGCCCGAGCCGAGATAGACGCCGTGGCCTCCCCCTCCGCCCGACCCCGCGAACGTGAATGTGGAATCGCCGCCTGCGATGTTGCCGGTTCCCGTGTTGGTGATCTTCCCGGACAGGACGATCAGCCCGTCGCCGCCGCCGCCGTTGCCGTCATAGCCCACGTAGGCGAACCCGCCAATGATGCCCGCGGAGACCGTGACGTTGGCGTTGGCGCCGCCCAGGAAAATGGCGGCGCCGCCACCGCCGATGCCGTTGCTGCCACCCAGGCCGCCTTCCAGGTGGGTGGTGAAGAGGTACGTCCGATTTGCAGTTGCATCGGTAAACCCGGGCAAGCCCTCGCCTGGGTCATTGCTTTCACCTATCCCGCCGTTATCCCAACTGCCGCCCCGGCCACCTTCAATGCCTCCGCTGATACCGGTGCCGCCAGCGCCGCCGGCAACGGCCTGTATGCTGACCGAGACTCCCAGTGCGCCGATGACCAGCAAGGTCAATAGCCGAACGGAAGAGGGAATGGACGGCACCGCCAGACGGGAAATGGGGGATACGCGCATGGGACGCACCTAGGTGGAAACGAAGCGTCGAATGGCCCCGTTCAGCGCGCAGGATCGTAACAGGTTAATTAAAAAAATTACTGAATATTTATACAGTGCGCGTAAATAAATCTACTTTCAAGTAGTTTGACGGCAATGCTGGCGCGTAGCGGCCCGCGCCTATGTCAGGCGGGGCGCGTGGGATGCGCTCGGTGGGCGTTGGCGTTCAGCGCGGTTCGCGCAGCAGCCGGTTGATGGCGTCCAGGTCGGTTTCGGCCAGGATGCCGCTGGTGGCCTTCAGGCGTAGCCCGGCCAGCACCGTGCTGTAGCGCGCCAGCGCCAGGTCGCGCTGGGTGGCGTAGAGCTGCTGCTGGGCGTTGAGCACGTCCAGGTTGATGCGCACGCCGACTTCGTAGCCGGTGCGGTTGGCCTCGACGGCGGCGCGGCTGGATTTTTCGCCGGCTTCCAGGGCCTGGATGCGGGCCAGGCCGCTGGTCACGCCGGTGTAGTACTGGCGGGCGGCCTGCACGGCCTGGCGGCGTGCGGCCTCGAAGTCATAGCGGGCCTTTTGTTCGAGCTGCACCTTTTCGGTGACCTGCGACGACACGCCGCCGCCCGAATACAGCGGAATCGACAGCACCACGCCGATGCTGCTGTCGATGGGCTTGCCCGGCGCGCCGTTGCGCAGCACGGCGTCGCTGGCGCTGCCGCTGGTGGCGCGCAGATTCAGGGTGGGGTAGTGGCCGCTCTTGGCGATCTGGATTTCGCGCCCGGCGATGCGGGTCAGCAGTTGGGCGCGCAGCACGTCCAGGCTGGAGGCCTCGGCCTGGGTGCTCCAGTCGGCCACGCGGGCCGGCTGCGGGGCGGGCAACTGCACGCCTTGCGGCAGTTCGGCCAGGGCGCCAGGCGGGGTGCCGATGATCTTGGCCAGTTCGTCGCGGCGCACGTCCAGGTCGTTCTGCAGCCGCAGTTCCTGGGCCACCACCAGGTCGTAGCGCGCCTGCGCTTCGTAGGTGTCGGTGATGGTGGCGTTGCCCAGCTCGAAGTTGCGCTTGGCCGATTCCAGCTGGCCGGCCACCGCGGCCTTTTCGGCTTCGGTGGCCGACAGGGTGTCCTGGGCGTACAGCACGTTGAAATAGGCGTCGGCCACGCGCAGCAGCAGGTCCTGGTAGGCCTGTTGCAGCTGGACTTCGACGTCGGCGACGATCAGCTTGGACTGCTCGAAATTCTGCCAGCGGCCCCAGTCGAACAGGGGTTGGGTCAGCGCCAGGTCCCAGATGCCGCGGCCGCCGCTGTAGGCGACGCCGCCGCGGGTGCTGCGGGTCTGCTGGTAGGCGCCGCCCGCACCGGCCGACACGTCGGGCAGCAGCAGGGCGCGGGCCTGGGGTTCTTTTTCCAGGCCGGCGCGGTAGTTGGCGCGCGCCGAGGCATAGAGGGGATCATTGCCGAGCGCGGCCTGCCAGACCTGCAGCAGGTTCTGCGCGGACGCGGGCGACGGGCCGACGCTTGCGGCGGAGGTAAAAACCAGTAAAGCCGTAAGCAGTCGGACGCGCATGATCTGTCAGGAGGAGGGGTGTTGCTCCAGGAAACCCGGGGTCCCGTTGCCGGCCGGCGGACGCGGGTCGCAAGGGCGGGGCCGACGAGGCCCCACCCCGAAGGGACTCAGAACTTGAATTGCGACACCGTCGCGCCGCGCAGGGGCTTGATGACCGTTTCGAACAGATTCACGGTCTCGAAGCTGGCGGCAGTGGTGCGGGTGATGCGACAGGCGGTCATGACGGGGGCCTGGCCCACGACGACCACGAGGCGGCCGCCCACGCGCAGCTGGTACTTCAGCGCGTCGGGCACGACCGGCACCGAGCCGGTGACCAGGATGGCGTCGTATTCGGTGGAGCCCCAGCCGTTGCGGCCGTCGCCGGTTTCGACCTTGACGTTGGTGACGTTGTTCATCTGCAGGTTCTGCTGCGCGAACGTGACCAGGCGGCTGTCGATTTCGACCGAGGTGACCTGTTGCGCCAGGTAGCCCAGGAGGGCAGCCTGGTAGCCCGAGCCGGTGCCGATTTCCAGCACGCAGTCGGATTTGCTCAGTTGCAGTTCCTGCGCCAGGCGGGCTTCGACCTTGGGGGCGAGCATGGTCTGGCGGGTGTTGACCGCGTTGATTTCCAGCGGCAGTTCCAGGTCGGAAAAGGCCAGGGCGCGCAGGGCGGGCGGCACGAATTGTTCGCGGCGCACGTCGAACAGCGCTTGCAGCACGTTGGCGTCCAGGACGTCCCACGGGCGGATCTGCTGTTCCACCATGTTGAAGCGGGCTTGTTCTACGTCGGGCAGGGTCGAAGCGTTCATGACGGTCAGAAAAAACAGAGGAATCAACTGACCATTGTACCGATTCGTAGCGTCCTGTGACGCGGCGGGGGGCGACAGAGAAGTTACAGGCCGGACTGGCCGTTCTGGCTTGCCGGGCTGTACACCGGCCAGGCCCGCACGGGGCCTGGCGGATGTAACTGCCCGCAGGCGGATACGGCCAGTGGCCATACCCGCCTGCCGGGGCTTACCACCAGCCGTGGAAGTGGTGCACGGGGCCGTGGCCCGAACCGACCGACAGGCGTTCGGCGTGGCGGATGGCTTCGGTCAGGTAGGCCTTGGCGCGACGGGCGGCCTCGGGTACGTCCTCGACCTGCGGCAGCAGGGCGGCCAGGGCGGCCGACAGGGTGCAGCCGGTGCCGTGGGTATTGGCGGTTTCGATGCGGTGGCCGGGCAGCTCGATCATGCGGTCGCCGTCGTGCAGCAGGTCGATGGTTTCGTTGCCGGGCAGGTGGCCGCCCTTGACCATCACCCAGCGCTGGCCGGAATGGGCCATCTTGTTGCGCAGGCGCTCGGCCACGCGGCGCATTTCCTTGACCGTTTCGACGGGCCGCTCTTCGAGCAGCACGCCGGCTTCGGGCAGGTTGGGCGTGAGCAGGGTGGCCTGCGGCAGCATGGCTTCGCGCATGGCGCCGACGGCCTCGCGTTCGAGCAGCAGGTCGCCGCTCTTGGCGACCATCACGGGGTCCAGCACCACGTGGGCGGGGGCCCACTTGGCCAGCTTTTCGGCTACGACCTGAATGACCGGCTTCTGGCCCAGCATGCCGATCTTGACGGCATCGATGCGCACATCGGTGAACAGGGTGTCGATCTGCAGGCCGACGAAGTCGGGCGGCACGGGCGAAATGCCGGTGACGCCCTGGGTGTTCTGGGCAGTCAGGGCGGCGATGACGGCGCAGCCGTAGGCGCCCAGGGCGCTCATGGCCTTGACGTCGGCCAGGATGCCGGCGCCGCCCGAGGGGTCGACGCCCGCGATGGTCAGCGCGTTGGGAATGCGGCGCTCGCTGGCGGCCGATTGGCGGGTGCTCATTTGGCAGCGCCCGGGGCGGCGGTGATCAGGCCTTCAGTGGGCGAGCTGGGCGCGCCGCTGTACAGCTTTTTGGGCATGCGGCCGGCCAGGAAGGCCTCGCGGCCGGATTCCACGCCCTTTTTCATGGCGCTGGCCATCAGCACCGGGTCGCGCGCGGCGGCGATGGCGGTGTTCATCAGCACGGCGTCGCAGCCCAGTTCCATGGCGATGGCGGCGTCGGACGCGGTGCCCACGCCGGCATCCACCACCACCGGCACACGGGCCTGGTCGATGATCAGGCGCAGGTTCCAGGGGTTCAGGATGCCCATGCCCGAGCCGATCAGCGAGGCCAGCGGCATGACGGCCACGGCGCCCAGGTCTTCCAGCATGCGGCACTGGATGGGATCGTCGGTGCAATAGACCATGACCTTGAAGCCTTCGTCGACCAGCGTCTTGGTGGCCTTGAGCGTTTCGGGCATGTTGGGGAACAGGGTGTGCGAGTCGCCCAGCACTTCCAGTTTGACCAGGTCATGGCCGTCGAGCAGTTCGCGCGCCAGGCGCAGCGTGCGCACGGCGTCGTCGGCCGAATAGCAGCCGGCGGTGTTGGGCAGCAACGTGAATTTGGACGGCGGCACGTAGTCGAGCAGGTTCGGTTCGCCGGGGTTCTGGCCGATGTTGGTGCGGCGGATGGCGACCGTGACGATTTCGGTGCCGCTGGCGTCCAGCGCCGCGCGGGTCTGTTCGAAGTCCTTGTACTTGCCGGTGCCGACGAGCAGGCGCGACGAGTAGGCGCGGCCGGCGATGCTGAGAGTGTCTTGAGTGGTCATGGCGGTGTTTCAAAGAGCGGGCGCGCGCTGCGGGACCCGCGGGGGCTGGCTGATGATCAGAGGCGGATCAACGGGTCGATCTCGGCGGGTTGATCACGGTTACGCGAATCATAAAGCACCGGGGGCGGGCGCCGTTCCAGAAACCGCGCTTCCTGCATGGCCTGCGCGGCGAGCGGCCGGTTGTCCCTTACCGGAATCGCGTCGGCCGCCGCGGGCAGGATGCGCCTGCCTACGGCGCGCGCACGCGGTCCAGGTCCGCGCACAGCTGTTCGGCGGCGTCGACCAGCCGTGGACCGGGGCGGTACAGCGCGTCGGCGTCGATGCCGTACACATGGCCGGCCGCGGCCGCGGGCAGGCCCATGCCGCGCCAGGCGGCCAGGTTGCGGGCGGTGTCGGCGGGCGTGGATACGCCGGCGAGCACGGCGTCGGGGCGCGCGGCCAGCACGTTTTCCAGGCCCACCTGCGGCGCCACCACGGGCGCCTGGGCGAACACGTTGACGCCGCCGCACAGGCGCAGGGCGTCGCTGACGATGCTGGCGTGGTTCAGGGTGTAGATCGGGTCCAGGCCCGCTTGCACGAACACGCGCACGGGCTTGCGCGACGCGTAGCGCGCGGCCAGCGTGTCCAGCCGTGCCCGCAGCGCCTGGGCCGCGGGCGCGGCGGTCGATTCGGTGCCGAACAGCACGCCCAGCCGCTCGATGGCGTCGGGAATGGCGGCCAGCGTCTGCGGATCGCTGTAGTAGACGGGCACGCCCAGCTTGTCCATGACGCGCACCAGCGGCGCGGCGGCCGACGGCTGCCAGGCGATGATCAGGTCGGGCCGAACAGCAGCCACCCGTTCGGGATCCGGCTGGGTGCCATCGCCGATGACGGGCAACTGGCGGGCGGCGGGCGGATAGTCGCTGCCGCGGATGGTGGCGATCAGGTAGCCGCCCGCGCCCGCGGCATAGACCAGTTCGGTGGCATGCGGCGCCAGGGTGACGGCGCGGCGGGCCGGGGCGGCCAGGTCGACGGTGCGGCCGCGGTCGTCCTGCGCGTGGATCGCGGTGGCATCCGCCGCGTTCGAAATGGCCGGTCCGAAGACCGGCAGCAGACCCAGGAGGGCGGGGCAAAGCGCGCGGAAAAGTTTCATGGGGGCAAAAAAAAGTCGGCGCGAAGCGCCGACTATATCGGATGGCTGGCAAGAACCTCGGTCACGCGGCAGGCAGGCATGGCGCCGTGCTGTCGCGTAACCGGGTTCGCGGCCGCGCGGCTTAGTAACGCACCGTCAGCGAGGCGTAGAAGTTGCGGCCAGGTGCGGGGTACAGGTTGTAGTTGGCAACCGGGCCCAGCATTTCGAACGACGCATTGCCGCCGCGGATGCCGTAGGTGGCGTACTTGCGGTCCAGCAGGTTGTTCACGCCCAGCGCGCCTTCGATGTTGCGGGTGAACTTGTAGGCCACCTTGGTATTGAACAGCACGTAGGCGTCCAGTTCGGTGTCGAACTGGTTGGCCTGGTCGTTGTCCATGCGCGACTTGCCCACGTATTGCGCCGACACGTTCCACAGGAAGGCGTCGGTGGGGCGCCAGGTCACGCCGGCGTTGGCCAGCCACTTGGGCGCCAGCGGCACGGTCTTGCCCGACAGGTCCACGCCGGCATAGGTGCCCGAACGGAATTGCGCTTGCATCCAGGTCACGTTGGCGTCCAGCGTAATGCTGCTGGTCAGGGCGTGGTGGCCTTCCAGTTCGATGCCTTGGCGGCGGGTCGGGTCCAGGTTGGTGTTGGCGCCGGTGCCCGGGCCCCACATGCCGTCGGCCAGCGGGTTGTACTGGATCTCGTTGGTCAGGTCATAGCGGAACCACGACAGGCGGGCGCTGCTCTTGTCCGAGGCCCAGGTCACGCCCAGTTCCTTGTCGGTGGACGTCTGCGGCGCCAGCGGCGACTGCACCGACAGCGCTTCGTCGGCATTGGGCAGGCGGAAGCTGCGGCCGACCTTGCCGTACAGGCCGAAGCCGGCGGCCAGGTCCTGGCGCACGCCCAGTTGCCAGGCGGTCAGGTGATGGCCCTTGTCCGATTCTTCGCCCGAACCGGAGATCACTTCCAGCTTGTCCGAGGCGTACTGGCGGCGCACGCCCATGGTGACGTAGGTGCTGTCCGTGGCGCGGATCTGGCCTTCGGCGAACAGGCCGTACTGGTGCTGGCGCGACTGCCACTTGGACGGCGCGAAGTCGTAGTAGGCGTTCTGGTCGGCGGTGGTCTTGGCTTCCTGTGCGTCGGCGCCGAACACCACGCTGTGGCCGCCATTGATCGGCAGGCGGTAGCGCAGGCTGGCCAGGTTTTCTTGCAGCTTCTGATCGCGCAGCGTGTCGCCGAAACCGTCGTACGACAGGCCGTTCAGCTTCTTCTCGCGGGTCGAGGCGTCGGCGTACAGGGTGCCCACGCCAAGCTGCTGCTCGACCTGCAGGCCGAAGGTGGTGGTGGTCGTCTTGATGTAGTCGACCTTGTTCTTGGCGCCGCGCGGGTCGCTTTCGAACTGGTTTTCGCCCGTGGTCGGGTTGATCAGGCGCGGGCCCGGCAGGTCCAGCTTCTGCGTGGTGGTGTTGCCGTACAGGCGGATCGAGCCGTTGTCGTGGCGGAAGGTCACGCCGCCGCCGCCGCCCTCGCGGCTTTCGCCGCTGTGGTCGCGGTAGCCGTCGCTGTGCAGCGACTGCAGGTAGGCGTCCACGCCGACTTTCTGGTTGTTCATGGCCACGGCGGCGTCATATTGGCGCAGGCCGTAGCTGCCGAAGGTGGCGGTGGCGCGGGCGGTCACCGGTTCCTTCGAGAAATCCTTGCGGGTGATGATGTTGATCACGCCGCCGGTCGTGCCGCCGCCGTATTGCACCGAGCCGCTGCCGCGCACGATTTCGACGCGTTCGACCTGGTCCAGCGGCACCACGCCCAGGCTGGGGGCCGACAGGTCGTTGGTGTTCTGCTTGACGCCGTCGATCATGATCAGCGTGTTGCTGGCGCCGGTGATGCCGAAGCCTCGCAGGTCGACGATGGCGTTGTCGCTGGCGCTGCTGGTGTTGATCAGGTGGATGCCGGCCTGGGTCGACAGCAGGTCCTGCATGGTGCGCGCGCTGCTGGCGGCGATGTCGTCGGCCGTGATGACCGAGATGGACACGGGCAGGGTGCGGCCATCGGTCGGTACGCGTTGCGCGGTGACGGTGATGGCGTCGAGTTCGGACGGGGTAGCGGGGGTAGCGGCTTGCTGGGCTGCCGACAGGGCGGGAGCGGAACAGAGCAGGGCGCCGGCGTAGCGCCGGATGGAGCGGGATTTCATCTACGTAACCTCGATGCGACCCGCGACCCCGCAGGTCAATCACGATGGGGAGGATGCCCAAGCCTGCAGCGGCCCGTGAAGGGCGCCGGGCGGACATCCTGGCGATCGAACTGGCCGGTATCGGGCTGCCATGGGCGCATCGCGCGCATGGGGACCGTTGCGGGGGCAGCACAGGCTGGAAGCCGGCCGGGCCGGCCTTGTGGGCGGCGGGGCGCAAGCGTCTTCCTGTTTCCCGTTTACCTTTCGCGCGCGCTGGGCAAGTGTTGCGTTCTTGCCCGTCCTGATGCGCCGAAAGCACCGGTTCGGGGCCGAAACTGTATCACCGCGGGGCGAAATCGAGCCCATTTTGTTACGATCAGGGCTTGTTTTTTCGGCGTTTATCGCTTTTTAGCGACAATTGCGCAGCCTCTGGCGCCGCCGCCCAACCCCATCCGGACCTGAACGTGTCGTATCCCCGCCTGCCTTATCCGCCCGAAAGCTATACCCGCGGCGGCGATTTCGCCCGCCTGCTTGGCCAGCGCATCCTGATCCTGGATGGCGCCATGGGCACGATGATCCAGCGCTACAAGCTGGGCGAGGCCGATTTTCGCGGCGAGCGCTTCGCCGACCACGGCAAGGACCTGAAGGGCGACAACGAGCTGCTGACGCTGGTGCGCCCGGACGTGATTTCGGAGATCCACCGCCAGTACCTGGAGGCCGGCGCCGACGTCATCGAAACCAATACCTTCGGCGCCACGTCGATCGCGCAGGGCGACTACGACCTGCCGGAACTGGCCTACGAACTGAACCTGGTGTCCGCCCAGCTGGCGCGCGAGGCCTGTGACCAATACAGCACGCCGGACAAGCCGCGCTTCGTGGCCGGCGCGCTGGGCCCGCAGCCCAAGACCGCCTCGATCTCGCCGGACGTGAACGACCCGGGCGCGCGCAACGTCACCTTCGACGAATTGCGGGTCGCCTATATAGAGCAGTTGAACGGCCTCTTGGACGGCGGCATCGACATCGTCCTGATCGAAACCATTTTCGACACGCTCAACGCCAAGGCGGCCATCTTCGCCACCGAAGAAGTGTTCGAGGAACGCGGCATCCGCCTGCCGGTGATGATTTCGGGCACCGTCACCGACGCGTCCGGCCGGATCCTGTCGGGCCAGACCGTCGAGGCCTTCTGGAACTCGGTGCGCCATGCCCGCCCGGTGACCATCGGCCTGAACTGTGCGCTGGGCGCCGCCCTGATGCGCCCCTACGTGGCCGAGCTGTCCAAGCTCTGCGACACCTACGTCTGCGTGTACCCCAACGCCGGCCTGCCCAACCCCATGGCCGAAACCGGCTTTGACGAAACGCCGGCCGACACGTCGGCGCTGCTCGAGGAATTCGCCCGCGCCGGGCTGGTGAACATGTCCGGCGGCTGCTGCGGCACCACGCCCGACCACATCCGCGCGATCGCCGAGAAGGTCACGGTGCTGACGCCGCGCGTCGTGCCCGACATTCCGGTCAAGACCCGCCTGTCGGGCCTGGAACCGCTGAACATCGACGAAGACACGCTGTACGTGAACGTCGGCGAACGCACCAACGTGACGGGCAGCAAGATGTTTGCGCGCCTGATCCGCGAAGAGAAATACGACGAGGCGCTGGCCGTGGCCCGCCAGCAGGTCGAGAACGGCGCGCAGATCATCGACATCAACATGGACGAGGCCATGCTGGATTCGGTGGCCTGCATGCACCGCTTCCTGAACCTGATCGCGTCCGAACCCGACATCGCGCGGGTGCCGGTGATGATCGACAGCTCGAAATGGGAAGTCATCGAGACCGGCCTGAAGTGCGTGCAGGGCAAACCGGTGGTGAACTCGATCTCCATGAAGGAAGGGCTGGAGCCTTTCCGTCACCATGCCCGCCTGTGCCGCCGTTACGGCGCCGCGGTGGTGGTGATGGCGTTCGACGAACTCGGCCAGGCCGACACGCTGGAGCGGCGCAAGGAAATCTGCGGCCGCGCCTACAAGATCCTGGTCGAAGAAGAAGGCTTCCCGCCCGAAGACATCATTTTCGATCCCAACGTGTTCGCGGTCGCCACCGGCATCGACGAGCACAACCACTACGCGGTGGACTTCATCGAAGGCACGCGCTGGATCCGCGAGAACCTGCCTCACGCCCGCATTTCGGGCGGGGTGTCCAACGTCAGCTTCTCGTTCCGCGGCAATGAGCCGATGCGCGAGGCCATCCACACCGTGTTCCTGTACTACGCGGTCAAGGAAGGCATGACGATGGGCATCGTCAACGCCGGCCAGCTGGGCGTGTACGCCGACCTGGACCCGGCGCTGCGCGATCTGGTCGAAGACGTGGTGCTGGACCGCCCCGTGCCGGTCGGCAAGACCGACCCGGCCGACGAACGCACGCCCACCGAACGCCTGGTGCAGTTCGCCGACACGGTGAAGGGCTCGGGCGCCAAGAAGGAAGAAGACCTGGTCTGGCGCAATGCCGAGGTCGAGGCGCGCCTGTCGCACGCGCTGGTGCACGGCATCACCGCCTTCATCGTCGAAGACACCGAAGAAGTGCGCCAGAAGATCGCCGCGCGCGGCGGCCGTCCGATCGAAGTGATCGAAGGTCCGCTGATGGACGGCATGAACGTGGTGGGCGACCTGTTCGGCGAAGGCAAGATGTTCCTGCCGCAGGTGGTGAAATCGGCGCGCGTCATGAAGCAGGCCGTGGCTCACCTGATTCCGTTCATCGAAGAGGAAAAGCGCCAGATCGCGGCGGCCGGCGGCGATGTGCGCGCCAAGGGCAAGATCGTCATCGCGACCGTCAAGGGCGACGTGCACGACATCGGCAAGAACATCGTGTCGGTGGTCCTGCAGTGCAATAACTTCGAAGTCGTGAACATGGGCGTGATGGTGCCTTGCGCCCAGATCCTGGAAAAGGCCAAGGAAGAGAACGCCGACATCGTCGGCCTGTCCGGCCTGATCACGCCCAGCCTCGAGGAAATGGCCTACGTTGCCTCGGAAATGCAGCGCGACGAGTACTTCCGCAGCCGCAAGGTGCCGCTGATGATCGGCGGCGCCACCACCAGCCGCGTGCACACCGCCGTGAAGATCGCGCCGAACTACGAAGGCCCGGTGATCTACGTGCCGGACGCCAGCCGTTCGGTGGGCGTGGCCACCAACCTGATGTCGGACCAGGCGGACGCCTACCTGGCCGAGCTGGCCGAAGAATACGAGGACGTGCGCCGCCGCCACGCCAACCGCAAGGCCACGCCGATCCTGCCGCTGGCCGAGGCGCGCGCCTCGCGGCCGCAGATCGACTGGGACGCCTACACCCCGCCGCGGCCCAAGTTCATCGGCCGCCGTACTTTCAAGAGCTACGACCTGGCCGAAATCGCCAAGTACGTGGACTGGGGCCCGTTCTTCCAGACCTGGAGCCTGTTCGGGCCGTTCCCGGCGATCCTGGACGACAAGGTGGTGGGCGAGCAGGCCCGCAAGGTCTACGCCGACGGCCTGGCCATGATGAAGCGCATCGTCGAAGGCCGCTGGCTGACCGCCAACGGCGTGGTCGGCTTCTACCCGGCCAACAGCGTCAACGATGAAGACATCGAGGTCTACAAGGACGAGACCCGCAGCGAAGTGCTGTTCACCTACCGCAACCTGCGCCAGCAGGGCGCCAAGCGCGAAGGCGTCAGCAACAAGTCGCTGTCGGACTTCATTGCGCCCAAGTCCAGCGGCAAGCTGGACTACATCGGCATGTTCGCGGTCACAGCCGGCCTGGGCATCGAGAAGAAGGAAGCCGAGTTCGAGAAGGCGCTGGACGACTATTCCAGCATCATGCTCAAGTCGCTGGCCGACCGCCTGGCCGAAGCCTTCGCCGAATGCCTGCATGCCCGCGTGCGCCAGGACCTGTGGGGCTATGCGGCCGACGAGGCCCTGTCCAACGAAGACATGATCGCCGAGAAGTACGTGGGCATCCGCCCGGCGCCCGGCTACCCGGCTTGCCCGGAACACGTCATCAAGACCGACATGTTCCGCGTGCTGGACGGCGCCGACATCGGCATGATGCTGACCGACAGCTACGCCATGTTCCCGGCGTCCAGCGTGTCGGGCTTTTACTTCAGCCACCCGCAGTCGCAGTACTTCAACGTCGGCATCATCGGCGAAGACCAGTTGCAGGACTACGCCGCGCGCAGTGGCCGCAGCCTGGAAGACCTGAAGCGCACCCTGGCGCCCAACCTGGGCTGATCCCGCTCGCGGCCATCGACCCCCAAGCGCCGCCCCGGCTTGCCCGGCGCGGCGCTTTGTTTTGTCCCCAATGGTTCACCACCCTGATAGTGGTAAACCATGATGTGCCAAATTGGTAAACCACATAATATTTGGTCCAACCACTTTTAACTGCCATGACACTACAACTGATCCCCAAGCCCGAGGAACCCGCCGCCAAGCCCGGGGCCGACCGCGCCTACCTGCGGCTGGCCGCCCAGATCCAGGCGCTGGTCGCCCAGGGTGAATTCGCAGTGGGCAAGCGCCTGCCGGCCGAGCGGGCGCTGGCCGAACGCTTCGACGTCAGCCGCACCTCGCTGCGCGAGGCCATCATCGCGCTGGAACTGCAGGGCGTGGTGGAAGTGCGCGGCGGCTCGGGCATCTATGTCTGTGAAGCGCCCGCGGGCGTGGCCCGCCTGCCGGCCACGCAAGAGCCGGGCGCCGGGCCGTTCGAGCTGTTGCGCGCCCGCTGCCTGATCGAATCCGAAATCGCCGCGTTGGCGGCCACCACGCGTAACGACGCCGACCTGGACCGCATCTTCGAAGCGCTGACGACCATGCGCGAACAGATGATGAACAAGGCGGCCAACGAGGCCGCCGACCGGGCCTTTCACCTGTACATCGCCCAGTCCACCGGCAACAGCGTGCTGCTGGGCACGGTGTCGGCGATGTGGGACCAGGCCCAGGGACCCATCTGGGAAAAGATCGAACAGCATTTTCACACCCAGGAATTGCGCCAGGCCTCGCAGGAAGACCATCAGCGCATCTTCAGCGCGCTGGTGGCCCGCGACGCGGACGGCGCGCGCCTGGCCATGCGCGGCCATCTGGAACGCGTCATCGGCGAATTCGCGCAAGGGTGGCGCTAACGCGGCAACGGCAGGCGGCCCCCGGCTGAGCGCGGAAGATACCGCGCCCCGGAATCGGGCTTATTCGAATCAGGAGACAAGCAATGCAGCAAACGAACAAGGGGAGCCGCACCGCGACAGGTGGGGCAGCCATCCGCGGGGTGGCCATCCGTGGGGCGGCCAAGGCGCTGTCGGCATGTGTGCTGACCGCCTGCGCGCTGGCCGCGCCTGCGTCGGCGCAGCAAGCGCCCGCCGCAGGCCAGAGCCCGCGCATCGACGCCATCCGCAAGGCCGGTGAGCTGCGCGTGGGCGTGTTGCAGAACGCGCCCTGGCTGATCCAGGATGTGTCCGGCCGGGGCGGCGAAGCCTGGAGCGGCCCGGCCTGGCTGCTGGCCAAGGAATATGCCCGCCAACTGGGCGTGACGCTGACCGCCGTGCCGGTGTCGCACGAAACCAAGGTGCCGGTGCTGGCGGCCAACCAGGTCGACATGACCATCAGCCCGCTGGCCGAAACGCCCGAGCGCCTGAAGGTGGTGGATTTCGTGCTGTATTCGTCGACCAGCGTCTGCATGTTCGGCCTGGCGGCCAACCCCAAGCTGGCCGCGGCCAAATCGGTGGACGACCTGAACCGGCCCGAGATCACCATCGCCTACTTCACCGGCGGGGCCGAAGAGGCCTGGGTCAAGCAGCGCTTTCCGCAGGCCCGGCTGCGCGCCGTGGCCAATTCGGGCGCCACCGCGCCCATCGAGGAAATCATGGCCAAGCGCGCCGACGCGGCGCCCATCAACCGGGTGCCCTGGGTGGGGCTGAACCGCAAGGTGCGCGGCCTGGCCGTGCTGCCCGCCGAATCCAATTGCCAGCAAAGCACCGAAAAGGCCTCGCCGGTGGGCCTGGCGATCGACAAGAACCAGCCTGAATTCCTGGCCTGGCTGCGGCAGGTGGCGGCAGAGATGAAGCCGCGCCTGGATGCCGACGAAATGCGCGTCATCGAACAGAGTCCGTAAGCGGCCGGGCCGCTATTTCCGGCAACACACCCCGACACACACACCGATTTTCCGACCCCGCGCAAGGCGCGCGCGGCCCGGGCGACTGCCCGCGGCTTCGTGCGGCCGTATCCGGCGCAAACCGCCGCGCTTCCCTCCAAGGAGACAGCAATGCAACAGCCTTACTTCCTTCGTCTTGCCGCCGCGGCCCTGCTGCTGGCCTCGGCATCCGTGGCCCAGGCGCAGACGCCGCCCGCGCCCGGCGAAAGCCCGCGCATCGATGCCATCCGCAAGGCCGGCGTGCTGCGTGTGGGCGTGGTGAACAACCCGCCCTGGCTGGTGCAGAACACCAGCGGCTCGGGCGAGCCGTGGATGGGGTCGTCGTGGCTGCTGGGCAAGGAATTCGCGCGCCTCCTGGACGTGAAGATCGTGCCGGTGCAGGTCAGTCACGAAACCAAGGTGCCGGCGCTGATCGCCAACCAGATGGACGTCATGATCGGGCCGCTGAACCAGAACGCCGAACGCGCCAAGATCATCGACTTCGTGACCTTCTCGAACACCAGCGTGTGCATGTTCGGGCTGGCGTCCAACCCCAAGTTCACCAACGCCACCAAGGTCGAGGACTTCAACCAGCCCGGCATCACCATGGCGTACTTCTCGGGCGCCGGCGAAGAACCGCTGGTGCTGGAAAACTTTCCCAAGGCCAAGCTGCGCGGCGTGACCAACTCGGGCTCGGTCGCGCCCATCGAGGAAGTGCTGGCCGGCCGTTCCGACGTGGCGCCGCTGAACCGCATGCTGTGGCCCAACATCAGCAAGAAGGTCAAGGGCCTGGCCGTGTTCCCCAAGGAAAACGACTGCCAGGACAGCAAGATCTTCGCGATCGACGCCGGCATGGGCGTGGCCAAGGGCCAGCCCGTGTACCTGGAATGGCTGCGCAAGGTCGAAGCGCGCATGCATCCCGAGCTGGTCGCCGAAGAGCGCCGCATGACCCAGCAGCTGAAATAAGGCGGACGCCATGCTCAATTGCGCAATCCATGGGGCCGAAGACCTGCGGCTGGTCGAACAGGCGCCCGAACCCCTGGGCCCGACCCAGGTGCGGGTCGGCGTCAAGGCGGTGGGTATCTGCGGGTCTGACCTGCACTACTACCGCCACGGCCGGGTGGGCGACTTCGTCATCCGCGAGCCGTTGACGCCGGGCCACGAGGCGTCGGGCCAGGTGCTGGAGATCGGCTCGGCGGTCACTGCCGTCAAGCCGGGCGACCGCGTGGCGCTGGACCCGGCCCGCACCTGCGGCGTGTGCCGCTACTGCCGCCAGGGCGATTCCAACCATTGCGAGGCGGTGTTCTTCTTCGGCAGCGCCAGCCGCTATCCGCACATGCAGGGCGCGATGCGCGAGCAGGTGGTGGTAGAGGAAAAGCAGTGCCTGCCGGTGCCCGACAGCCTGTCGTTCGAGCTGGCCGCCTTTGGCGAACCGCTGGCCGTGGCGCTGCACGCGGTGCGCAGCGCCGGCTCGTTGCTGGGCAAGACCGTGATGGTGGTGGGCGCCGGGCCCATCGGCGCGCTGGTCATGATGGCGGCGAAGCTGGCCGGGGCCAGCCAGCTGATCGTGGTCGACATCGTCGACCAGACGCTGGCCACCTGCGCCAAGGTGGGGGCCACGCGCACCATCAATGCGGCTACCGACCCGGCGGCGCTGGAGGCGTTGGCGGCGGGCAAGGGCACGGTCGACGTGTGCTTCGAGGCCTCGGGCAACTACGCCGGCCTGGCCAACTGCATCCGCGTGACTCGGCCGCGCGGCACCATCGTCACGGTGGGCACGCTGGGCGGCAGCAGCGAGCAGTGCCCCTTCAACCAGATCATGGTCAAGAGCCTGAATGTCGTCGGCAGCTTCCGCTTCGTCGACGAATACGCCTGGGCCGTGGACTACCTGAGCCGCGGCCTGGTCGACGTGGCGCCGCTCTTGACGGCGGCGATTCCGGCGCGCCAGGCGCACGAGGCCTTCGCGCTGGCGGCCGACCGGCGCCAGGCCATGAAAGTGATGGTGACGTTCTGAGCCGGTCTGCGTTCCTGTCCGTACGGAGATTCCATGGACTTTGATTTTTCACCCATCGTCGAGAACTGGCGCTTCTTTGCCGGCGGCCTGGGCATCACGGTCGCGCTCAGCGCGGTCACCGCGGTGTCCAGCATCCTGCTGGGGCTGGTGATCGCGCTCTTGCGCCTGTACGGGCCGCGCTGGCTGCGCGTGCTGCTGGTGTTCTACATCGACAGCATGCGCGCCATTCCGGTGCTGGTCGTGCTGGTGTGGATCTACTTCGCCTTCCCGCTGCTGGCCGGCGTGAATTTCGCGCCGTTCTGGGCCGCGCTGGTGGCGCTGACGCTGCACATCGCGGCCTATTCGGCCGAGGTGATCCGCGCGGGCATCGAATCGGTGCGCCCGGGGCAGATGCGCGCTGGGCTGGCGCTGGGCATGTCGCGGGCGCAGGCGCTGCGCAAGATCATCCTGCCGCAGGCCACCATCCGCATGCTGCCGGCCTTCGGATCGGTGCTGACGGTGGCCATCAAGGACACCGCGATCGCCACGGTGATTGCCGTGCCGGAACTGATGCACAAGGCCGAGACCATCGCCGGGCAGAGCTACCGGCCCATCGAGGTGTTCACCGCCGTGATCGTGGCGTACTTCGTGATCCTGTTCCCGGTGACCCGCGGCGTCGACCGCCTGTACCAACGCTACGCACATCTGGGGCGCTCATGAACTTGGATTGGGGAATTATCTGGGACTCGCGCCAGGTGCTGCTGCAGGGCGCGGCCATGACCGTGATGCTGACGGTGGTGACCATGGCGCTGGCCGTGCCCGGCGGCATGGTGCTGGCGCTGATGCGTCTGTCGTCAAACCGCCTGGCCAACGGCGTCGCCGTGGCCATCGTCGAGTTCTTTCGCAACCTGCCGCTGATCCTGGTGATCTATTGGGCGTTCTACGTCATGCCGATGGCGCTGGACGTGCAGTTCTCGGCGGTGACGACCGCGCTGGTGGCGCTGGTGCTGAACGTGTCGGCCTACAACTCCGAGACCTTTCGCGCCGGCATCAATTCCATCCGCAAGGGGCAGATGGAAGCCGCGCTGGCGATGGGCATGTCGCGCCGCCAGGCCATGTTCAAGGTGCTGATCCCGCAAGCGGCGCGGCGCATCCTGCCGGTGCTGGCCAGCACCTGGATCTCGCTGTTCAAGGATACGTCGCTGGTGTCGGTGATTGCGGTCAGCGAGCTGGCCTACGCCTCGATGCAGGTGCGCGCGCAGAGTTTCCGCGTGCTGGAAATGCTGACCGCGATGGCGGTGATCTATTGGCTGATGGGGTATCCGCAGGCCAAGCTGGTCGACTGGATCCATCGCAAATACGGAGTCAAGGAATGAACGAGATGATCCTGGAACAACAAGCGGTGGGCGCGGCGGCTGCCGCCGCGGCACGCAAAGGCGCCGACCAGCCGCCGGTGCTGGTCTATGAAAACGTGCGCAAGGTCTATGGCGACTTCGTGGCGCTGGGCGACGTGTCGCTGCAGGTCAACAAGGGCGAGGTCATGTGCCTGATCGGGCCGTCCGGCTCGGGCAAATCCACGCTGCTTCGCTGCACCAACGCGCTGGAAAAGCTGGATGGCGGCCGCGTGCTGCTGGACGGCGTGGCGCTGCCCGAGGCCGAATCCGAAGTGCGCAAGGTGCGCCAGCGCATGGGCATGGTGTTCCAGAGCTTCGAGCTGTTTCCGCACAAGTCGGCGCTGGACAACGTGGCCATGGGCCCGATCACGGTGCTGGGCATGGCGCCCGAACAG
This sequence comes from Achromobacter sp. DH1f, assembly GCF_000633435.1. Taxonomy (NCBI): domain Bacteria; kingdom Pseudomonadati; phylum Pseudomonadota; class Betaproteobacteria; order Burkholderiales; family Alcaligenaceae; genus Achromobacter; species Achromobacter sp. DH1f. The sequence continues at coordinate 81,129 of NZ_AYMF01000003.1, forward strand.
GCCCGCGCCCGCGCCATGGCGCTGCTGGAAAAGGTGGGCCTGGCCGCCAAGGCCGGCAACTTTCCGGCCAACCTGTCCGGCGGCCAGCAGCAGCGCGTGGCGATCGCGCGCGCCCTGGCGATGGAGCCGGAGGTGATGCTGTTCGACGAACCGACCTCGGCGCTGGACCCCGAGACGGTGGGCGAAGTGCTCAACGTCATGAAGAAACTGGCGCAGGAGGGCATGACCATGATCGTCGTGACCCACGAAATGAGCTTCGCCAAGCGCGTGGCCAACTGGGTGGTGGTGTTCGAGAACGGCGCCATCCTGGAACAAGGCCCGCCCACGCAGATTTTCGACAACCCGCAGGTCGCCCGTACCCGCGACTTCCTCAGCCACCTGGGCTGGGAAGGCTGAACACTCTCCCGTCCTTACGGAACCCATGATGAAAATTACGAACGCACGCGTCATTGTTTGTTCGCCGGGCCGCAATTTCGTGACCCTGAAAATCGAAACCGACCAGGGCCTGACCGGCATCGGCGATGCCACCCTGAACGGACGCGAGCTGGCCGTGGCGGCCTACCTGACCGAACACGTGGTGCCCTGCCTGATCGGCCGCGACGCGCACCAGATCGAAGACATCTGGCAGTACCTGTACAAGGGCGCCTACTGGCGCCGCGGGCCGGTCACCATGACCGCCATCGCCGCGGTGGACACGGCGCTGTGGGACCTGAAGGCCAAGGCCGCCGGCCTGCCGCTGTACCAGCTGCTGGGCGGCAAGAGCCGCAGCGGCGTGATGGTCTACGGCCACGCCAACGGCAGCGACATCGAGCACACGGTCGACGAAGTGCTGCGCTATGCCGACATGGGCTATCGCGCCATCCGCGCGCAAAGCGGCGTGCCGGGCCTGGACAAGGTCTACGGCGTGGGCCGCGGCAACCTGTTCTACGAACCCGCCGACAGCGACCTGCCCAGCGAGCACGACTGGTCCACCGAGAAATACCTGCAGCACACGCCCAAGCTGTTCGAGCGCATCCGCGAAAAGCTGGGTTTCGACCACCACCTGCTGCACGACGTGCATCACCGCCTGACGCCGATCGAAGCGGGCCGCCTGGGCAAGTCGCTGGAACCCTACAACCTGTTCTGGATGGAAGACGCCACGCCAGCCGAGAACCAGGAGGCCTTTCGCCTGATCCGCCAGCACACCACCACGCCGCTGGCGGTGGGCGAGATCTTCAATTCGATCTGGGACTGCAAGGACCTGGTGCAGAACCAGCTGATCGACTTCATCCGCACGACCGTGGTGCACGCGGGCGGCATCACCCACCTGCGGCGTATCGCCGACCTGGCCTCGCTGTACCAGGTGCGCACCGGCTGCCACGGGGCCACCGACCTGTCGCCCGTGTGCATGGGCGCGGCGCTGCACTTCGACCTGTGGGTGCCCAATTTCGGCATCCAGGAATACATGCGCCACACCGATGAGACGGACGCCGTGTTCCCGCACGCCTATACGTTCAACCAGGGCATGCTGTATCCCGGCGACGTGCCGGGCCACGGCGTGGATATCGACGAGAAGCTGGCCGCCAAGTACCCGTACAAGCGCGCCTACCTGCCGGTGAACCGGCTGCAGCAGGATGGGACGTTATGGAACTGGTAGCGCGGCAGCCTGACCCGGCGCAACCGGGCGCGGCGCAACCCGTCGCCCGCCTGCATCCGTCACGGTTGGCGGGGCTGGCGCCCGGCGTGGCGCGGCCGGCCTACGATCGCACGGCGCTGCGCACCGGCATCGTGCACCTGGGGCTGGGCGCGTTCGCGCGCGGCCACCTGGCGGCGGTGAACGAAGCGGCGCTGCATGCCGGCGGCGAGCTGGCATGGGGCCTGTGCGGCGTGTCGCTGCGCCAGGCCGACACGCGCGATGCGCTGGCGCCGCAGGGCGGTCTGTACACGCTGGCGCTGCGCAGCGCCGATGCCCAGGGGCAGCCGCGCCAGCAGCTGGCCGTGATCGGCTGCCTGCTGGAAACGCGGGTGGCGCCCGAAGATCCGCAAGCCGTGCTGGCGCACATCGCTGCCGCCGACACGCGCATCGTCAGCCTGACGGTGACCGAGAAGGGCTATTGCCACGATCCGGCCAGCGGTGCGCTGAATCTGGACCATCCGGACATCGTGCACGACCTGGGGCAACCGGCGGCGCCGCGCAGCGCCATCGGCTTCCTGGTGTGGGGGTTGCAGCGGCGGCGCGCGGCGGGGCTGGGGCCGGTGACGCTGCTGTCGCTGGACAACCTGCCGTCCAATGGTCGCCTGCTGCGCGGCCTGGTGCTGGCGTTCGCCGCGCAGGTGGACGCGGGGCTGGCCGACTGGATCGGGCAGGCCTGCACCTTCCCGTGCTCGATGGTGGACCGCATCGTGCCGCGCACCACGGACGAGGACCGCATTGCGGTGACGCAGGCGCTGGGTCTGACGGATGCCTGGCCGGTGCTGGCCGAGCCGTATCTGGAATGGGTGGTGGAAGACACTTTCGCTGCCAGCCGCCCGGATTGGGCGGTGGGCGGGGCGCGCTTCGTGGCCGAGGCGGCGCCGTTCGAGACGCTGAAACTGCGCATGGTGAACGGCGCGCATTCGGCGCTGGCCTACCTGTCGGTGATGGCGGGTTGGGCCACGGTGGATCAGGCGGTGGCGCAACCGCTGTTGCGGCGCTATCTGGCCAGGCTGATGCAGACGGAGATCGCGCCGACGCTGCCGGCGTTGCCGGGGCTGGACCTGGCGCACTACCAGGAACGACTGCTGCAGCGCTATGCCAATCCGGCGCTCAAGCACCAGACGCGGCAGATCGCCATGGACGGCTCGCAGAAAATGCCGCAGCGGCTGCTGGGCACGGTGCGCGACCGGCTGGCGGCGGATCAGCCGATGGCGGGGCTGGCGCTGGCGGTGGCGGGCTGGCTGCACTTTCTGCGCGGGGTGGACCAGGCGGGGCGCCGCTATAACATCGACGATCCGCTGGCAGACGTGTTGGCAGCGCGGCTGGATCTGGCGGAACAGGCGGCGCGGGCTGCCGGGCCGGGACCGGCAGCGGCGTCGGCCTGGACGGTGCAGATGACGGGCCTGCCTGCGGTATTCGGCGACCTGGGCCAGGACGCGCGCTTCGTGCGGGCGGTGGCGCAGGCGGTGCAATCGCTGCGCACGCTGGGCGTGGCGGGGGCGCTGGAAGCCACGCTGGCGGTCATGCCGGAGGCGTCGGCGTAGGGGAACTGGCCTGACGGAACTGACCTGAAATCAGGTCCGAAGTCAGGCCAGCAAGTCAGGTTTGAAACTCAGGCCGAAGTCGGCGGCGCCAGTCTTCCCAGCGCACCCTCCAGCGCCAGGCCGATCGCGATGACCTGGCGGTCGTCGCCGGGCAAGCCATCCACCTCCAGCCCGATCGGCAATCCGCCTTCAGACAGGCCGGCGGGCAGACTCAAGCCGGGCAGGCCCGCATTGCTGCCGGGGTCGACGTTGCGCGCCAGCCGCAGGAATGTCTCCAGGCTGCTGGCTTCTGGCGCGGCGATGGGCGGCAGGACCGGCACGGTGGGAAACAGCAGGCCATGCAGGCCATGCGCCTGGAACGCGTGCCGATAGACATCGATGAGCGCATCGCGATGCACCGCCATCGCGCTGTCGTACAGCGGCTGCAGCGCCAGCAATTCGCCGGTCGGCGTGGGCAGCACGCCCGGCACGACCAGGTTGTCGAAGATGCCCTTGACGTCGGGGCTGGCGATCTGCGCCACGACGTCCTCGAAACTCACGCCGACCTCGTAGCGTTGCAGGTACGCGATGAGATCCACTTTCTGTTCATGCAGGCAGATCGGCATGCCGCTGGCGGCGTTGCTGGCCTCCAGGCCGGGCATGTCCATGGCAATCAGGGTGACGCCGGCCGCGCGCAGCGTGTCCAGGGCCGCCTGCATGACGGCCTGCACCTGCGGGTCCAGGTCCTGCCAGAAGTAGGCGGGCAGGCCCAGGCGCAGGTCCGTGGGGCGCAGGACGGGCAAGGGCGAGTGGTCGCCGGTCAGCACGGCATCGAGCAGCGCGATGTCGGCCATGCTGTTGGCGATGGGCCCGGGGGTGTCGCGGGTGTGGGAAATCGGGGTGATGCCGGCGCCGTCGTAGCGGCCCACCGACGGGCGCAAGCCCACGGCGCCATTGAGCGCAGCCGGCAGGCGCACCGAGGCGCCCGTGTCGGTGCCCAGTGCGGCCGGCACCAGCCGTGCGCCCACGGCGGCGCCGCTGCCCGAGGACGAGCCGCCCGCGATGCGTTCGGGGTCGTAGGCGTTGCGGGTGCCGGCGCCCCGCGAGCCGGGATAGGCAGCGTTGTAGCCCGAGACGCCGAAAGCCAGTTCATGCATGTGGGCCTTGCCGACGATGATGGCGCCGGCATCGCGCAGGCGCTGCACGACGGGCGCGTTCGCGGCAGGGCGGAAGTCGCGCAAGGCCGGGGTGCCAGCGGTATTGGGCAAGCCGGCGACGTGGATATTGTCTTTGATGGCCAGAGGCACGCCTTCCAGGGGGCGGGCGGCGCGGCCCGCGGCGCGTGCGGCGTCGGCGGCGCGGGCTTGGGCCAGGGCGCCGTCGGCATCGACGGTGATGAAGGCATTGAGATCCTGGCGCGAGGCGATGCGGTCCAGGCAGGCTTGGGTCAACGCCTCGCTGGTGACCGCGCCGTCTCGAAACCGTGCGGCGGCGTCGGTGACGGTGGGGCAGAGGGGGGGCGTGTGGGGAGCGGGCATGGCGGGTTGTCTCCTGCTTGTTGATTCGGTTTTTTCGGCTCAATCCCGATCTATACAGGGTCGACGGTGATGCTGTCGAGCGCTGGGCGTCGAGGCGCTAAGATAGACGGCACTTATACACGTACAAGCCTGCACCTTATCCTGGTATGAACACTTCCCCCCAAGCCGGCGCGGCCGGCCACGAAGGCTCCCGCCTGCGCCGCCAGGCGCTGGGCGAATTCGTGCGCAGCGCCCGCTCGCGCATCACGCCGCAGATGGCCGGGCTGCCCGAAGGCATGCGGCGGCGCACGCCGGGGCTGCGGCGCGAAGAGGTGGCGCAGCTGTGCGGGATCAGCGTCACCTGGTATACGTGGATCGAGCAGGGGCGCGAGGTGTCGGTGTCACCATCGGTGTGGTCGCGGATTGCGGGGGTGCTGCAGTTGGCGCGGGCCGAGCGGGCGTATCTGTTCGATCTGGCGGACTGCGCGGATCCGCAGCATGCGCGCGATGATGCGATGGGGGCGCCGGGGTCATTGCGCGAGTGCGTGGATGCGATCACGGCGCCGGCCTATGTGCTGGACCGGGCGTGGAATGTGCTGGCCTGTAATGCGCCGCTGCGGGATCTGTTCGATGACTGGCCGGATCGGGATCCTGAGCCGAATCTGCTGCGCTATATCTTTCTGGATCCGGCCGCGCGGGAGCTGGTGGTGGATTGGGAGCAGCGGGCGCGCCGGGTGGTGGCAGAATTTCGGGCGGATGCGGGGGCGCATCTTGATGAGCCCGCGGTGCTGGCGTTGATCGATGCCTTGAATCGGCAAAGCGCGGTGTTCGCGCACTGGTGGAACCGGCATGCCGTCGTCGAACGGGAAGGCGGCCTGCGCGAGTTCGCGCATCCTCGCCGGGGCCGGATGGGGTTTCAACAGATCACCTTCCGCTTGGCGACCCATCTGGATCTGAAGCTGGTGATGCTGCTGGACGGCGTCGAGCAGGAATGACGCGCACGCCGGGCCGCCGGGCCCGGCTTGCGCGCGGCCAACGTGTCAGTCCAACGAGATGTTGGCTTTCTTGACTACCTGCGCGAAGCGCGCCGAGTCCGCGTCCCGGGCCTGGGCCAGCGCCGCCGTGTCAGCCGGCCAGGCCTGAAAACCGAAGGTCTCGAAGCGCTTGACCACCGCAGGCGTCTGGACGGCCGCGGCGATGGCGGCGTTGATGCGTTTCACCACGGCCTCGGGCGTGCCCTTGGGGGCAAACGCGGCGACCCAGGTTTTCAGTTCGAAATCCTTGGGGCCGCCGGCCTCGGCGACGGTCGGCACATCCGGGTACGAGGCCAGCCGCGCCGGAGCGGCCAGCGCCAGCAGCTTGACCCGCTTGGCCTGATACAGATTCTGCACCGTCGCCGCCGTGCCGAAGGCCCAGTCGACCTCGCCGTTGGCCACTGCGGTGTATAGCTGCGCCAGGTCCTTGAACGGCACGTGCGTCATGCGGGTGCGCGTGGCGTCCTGGAACATGGTGGTGCCGACATGCGCCACGCTGCCCATGCCCCACGATCCGTAGGTCAGCCTGTCCGGCTGCGCCCGCGCCGCTTCGATCAGGTCATTCACATCGTTCCACGCCGAGCGGGCGGAGACGACGATGAAGAAGTGCGTGTGATAGATGGGCGCGGCGGGTTCGAAATCGCGCACCGGGTCGAACGGCAGGTTGCGGTACAGGTGCGGCTGCAAGGTCATGTGCGTGTTGTCGACGATGGCCAGCGAGTAGCCATCCTGGCCGCCGCGCTTGACGTCGCCAATCGCCAGCCAGCCGTTCGCGCCGGGCTTGTTCTCGACGATGACCGGCTGCTTCCAGGCCGCCGTGAGCTGTTCGCCCACCAGGCGCGCCACCGCGTCCGGGCCGCTGCCGACCGAATAGGGCAGCACCATGCGCACTGGCCGTTCGGGAAATTGCCCCGACTGCGCCTGAACCGTGGCACAGACGAGCGCTGCGGCCGTCGCGGTAATAACCGTCGCGGCATATTTCACTATTTTTTTCATGTCTCCTCCCTTTTTCTGGATGGCTAGGCGGCCACGGCATGGCGGGCTTCGTACGCCGCGGCAAACGCCGGATCGCGCTGGCGCAGGTCGTCATGGCTGACCTGGCCGGTGCGGCGCATGTAGTCGTAGGCGAATTCGACGGGGTCCAGATGCATCTTCGATGCCACGTTCTCGTACCAGTCCAGGCTGCGCCCCGCGGCCGCCTGGAAGCTGGACGAGGCCGGTCGGCGCAAGGCCTCGAACGCCGCGAAGGCCGCGCGGGCGTCGCCCGGATGCTGCAGCAGGCCCTGATGCAGCGCGATCGCGTCCTGCATCGCCATCCGGGTGCCGGAGCCCAACGAGAAATGCACGGTGCGCAGCGCATCGCCCAGCAGCACGATGTTCTCGTGCGACCAGCGCTCGTTGCGCACGATGTTCGCCTCGAACCACAGCGATCGGTTGCCCAGCAGTTCGTGGGCGCCGAGGTCGTCGCGGAATACCTGGCCGCAGTAGCGCCGGCTGTCTTCCTCGCTGGCGGTGTCCAGGCCGGCGCGTTGCCAGCTGTCCGGATCCACTTCCACCAGGAAGGTGCTCAGGTCGCGGCTGTACTGATAGCTGTGCGCGATGAAGATGCCGTGCTCGGTGTCGCGAAAGATCAGCGAGACCGGATGGAAGCGTTGGCGCGTGCCGTACCAGGCAAACTTGTTGCGCCGGCGCTCGAACGCCGGGCGGAAGTGTTCGGCGTATTGCTTGCGCACGGCGCTGTTGCTGCCGTCCGCGGCGACCAGCACGTCGACCTCGGACGCAAGCCGCGCCACGTCGTCCACACGCTGCTGATAGCGTATCCGCACGCCGGCGTCCAGGCAGGCCTGCTCCAGTACCGCCAGCATGTCGATGCGGGCAGTGCGGGAAAACGGGTTGCCCTGCACCTGGACCCGCGTGCCCCGGTGCACGATTTCCATGTAGTCGCAGCGTTCGTGGTGGGCCACGAACCTGGCAAAGAACGCCGGATCCGCCTCACGCAGGAACGACAGGCCGATGTCGGAGAACACCACGCCCCAGCCGTAGGTGGCGCCTTGTGGGTTCTGTTCATAGACCGTGATCTCGTGGCCGGGATCGTGCTTCTTGGCGAGCAGGGAGAAATACAGGCCGGCAGGGCCGGCTCCGATAACGGCGATTTTCATGGTTCAGCGCTCCCGCTGGGTTGTGCCTGCGTGCAGGCTTCCTGGTAAGACAACAGAGCGTCGCGCAAGGCGTCGGGCACGGCGATTGCGCGCCGTTCGCCGCGCGCGACGCAGATCGGGGTCAGGATGGCATCGAACGCGGGCGCGCCCCGCACGCTGCCATGGATGCGCAGCGTGTAGGTGCGGGTGCGAACCTGTTCCACCGTGACGCGCATGTCGAATTCCTCGTCCGGCCACAGCGAGGCCTGGAAGTCGAACGACAGCGCGCGCGTCGGGGTGCCGAAGCCATGCTCGTCCTTGATGCGTTGCGGCGTGCCGCCAAAGAGGCGGCCATAGAACAGCTCGGCCGCCGACAGCGCGTATTCGCCGAACGTGACGGTGTAGACCACGCCGGCCGGGTCGCAGTCGCCCCACTTGACGCGGCGCCGCACCACGAAAGGCGTTTCGCTCACGACGTATTCAGTGCTGGTCATTGGCGGACTCCCTGGCCTGCGCGGCCTCCTGGTTCAAGCGTTCGGCCACGCTCTGGCGCAAGGCGGCCTTGTCCAGCTTTCCCACTTTGGTGACGGGAAAGGCGTCGATCTGCTCGATGCGTTCGGGACACTTGTATTTGGCGAGCCCGCGGCCCGTGAGAAAGGCCGCCAGCTCCGGCACCGTGGGCGCGGCGTGGCCGGGGCGCAGGATCACGAACACGCAGCCCTTTTCGCCGTAGTAGGCGTCGGGCATGGCGACCAGCTTGGCCTCGGCGACGGCGGGATGGGCGCCGACCTGGGCCTCGACTTCTTCGCAGCCGATCTTTTCGCCGCCGCGGTTGATGTTGTCGCGCAGCCGGCCTTCGAACGTGTAGCAGGTCTGCCCGTCCACGACGCGGGCGGTCATCATGTCGCCGCTGCGATAGAAGCCGTCAGACGTGAAGGCCGTGGCATTGGCTTGGGGCGCATCGAAGAAGCCTGGCAGCGTGGCGGGGCCGCGAAAGCACAGTTCGCCCATTTCCTGCGGCGCCACGGGCGTCTCGGTGCCGGGGTGCAGCAGCCGGATTTCGTCGTCGGGACAGCCGGACCAGCCCTGGGTCTGGTGGCGCGCCAGCGCCGAGGCCTCGGCGGGCGTGCCCAGCAGCAGCCCTTCGGTGATGCCGAACAGGTTGGAACAGGGCACGCCCAGGTGCGCTTCCAGCCGTTGTGCCGCGCTCATGGTGATGAACAGCCGCAGCGAGCGGATGTCGTGCTCGGCCAGGCGGTCGTAGGCCATGATCTGCGGCGCGATGGGGCCGATGGACATGGCGCGAGTAACGCCGTGCCGTTCGATCAGTTCCAGCATGCGCGGCACGTCCACGCGCGGCATCAGCACGGCGGACACGCCCATGGCGATCACCGGAATCAGCACGTAGACCTGGGCGGCGTTGTGCAGCAACGGCAACGACCAGATGATGCGTTCCGTCTCTTGCATGCCATAGCGGCGCGCGCAGGCCAGCGCATGCCCCAGGTATTCGGCGTGGAAGCGGGGAATGATCTTGGGCATGCCGGTGGTGCCGCCCGACAGCTGGAAGCTCAGCACGTCTTCGCAGCCGGGACCGTGTCGTTGCAGCAACGCGATTGCGTCATCCGGCGGCATGCCGTCGATCAGCGCCTGCATGCCGGCGTGGCTGCCGGCGGGTCCCCGGGCGACGATCAGGTGCGTGAGCGTATCGCTGGCCGCGACCATGGCGGCGGCAAAGCCCGTCAGGTCGAAGCTGCCGAAGTCCGCCTGCACGAAATAGCCGCGCGCCTGCGTCTGCCGGGCCAGCTGACCGATCTCCAGTTCGCGATGCTGGGGCAGCGTGCACACCGGCACGATGCCTGCCTTGTAGCAAGCGAGCAGGGCGACCGCCGTGTCCAGCGTCGTGCCCATCTGGAACAGGGCGCGGTCCGCCGGGCGCAGGCCACGTTGCAGCAGGGCGGCGCCCAGCCGTTCGCTGCGTTCGTCCAGCGCCTGGAACGTCAGGCTGCCTTCATCGGTGATCAGCGCGGTGCGGCCGGGGCAGCGCCGCGCGGTGGCGCGCAACGCGTCGCCGACGGTGCGGCGCTCCCAGGCGCCGCTGGCGAAATAGCGCTGGGCGCGGTCTTCGGGGTGGTAGATCACACCCTCTATGGGGTGGCGTAGATCTCGCATGGTTGTCTCCTCCTGGCGTGGCGCTACTGGCCGGCTGGCGATATCCGCACGCGATCCCGGTCGAACACGTCGATGGTGCCGCGCACGCCGCCCGTGAACAGGCCATACCAGACCGCCGGTTTGAGCCCCAGCGTCTTGCGCCGGAACTCCAGCGGCCCGTCCGCGACAATGCAGTCGAATTCATCGACGGGCACCACCGCGCAGTCGCTGCGCTGTGAGGCGTCTTCGATCAGCGACGAGAATTCCTCCACGCGCGGCACGAAGATCCGCACGCCGGAATCGGCGGGCTTGCTAGTTGGGTCCAGGTGCGATGCCAGCAATGCGGCCTTGCGTGCCCAGATGTCGTCCACCTGACGGATGCGCTGCCCCTGCGCCTGCGCGTCCGCCTCCGCCTGCATCGCCGCCTGCAACGTCAGGGCCGCATCGATCGCATCGACCTCAGCCAGGGGGCGCAGCTTGCGCGTGAATTCGATGAAGTAGCCGTTCGGGTCGCGCACGTAGATCGACTCGATGACCTCGTGGCGGGTTTCCACCGACACGTCCAGGCCGGCCGCCTGCAGTTTTTCCTTCCAGGCGTGCAGCTCGGCCTCGCTCTGCACCAGCCAGGCAGTGTGCGTGGCGTCGGAGACATGGTCTTCGGGCAGGGGCCGCATCGCGGCGCGTCCCTGCATGGCCGGCGGTTCTTCGGCGCCCAGGTAATAGAAGAACGCGATGGTGCTGCCGCGCCCGCTGTCAAAGAAGAAATGCAGGAAATCAGGGTGCGTCTCGGGGCCCCAGCCGCGCGCCGAAATGACGTGGACCAGCGGCAAGCCGAGGATGTCGCGATAGAAATTGACGGTCTCGCGCAGCCGCCACGTGGGCCGGGCGGTGTGGTCCACGCCATGCAGGCGCAGCGGGGACGGCGGGGGGGAGGTCATGGGGGGCTCCAGAAAAGGGGTCGATTACAGAAAGCGCGCGCGCAGCCACGCCGCCAGTTCGCGTCCGGCGAGGTAGCGGCCGGGTTCTTCGCCGTCGGCCAGGGCGCGGCCGTGGTGGTCGCCGCGGATGCGCAGGTGCGTCTTGTCCGAGGCGGCAATGGCGTCATGGATGGCGCGCACATCCGAGGGAAAGCAGGCTTGGTCGCCGGTGTATTCGATGACCAACGTGGGCTGGACGATGCCGGGGGCCGTGCGCGACAGGTTGGCGTTGGACGACAGGCCCGACCAGGTGGACAGCCAGCTCTCCGGTGTGCAAAAGCGCGCGAAACCCACCGCGCCGTAGTTCGACGCATAGGGGTCCTTGCCCCATAGCGAGCCGGGGTGGCGGTCGGAAGGATCCAGGCTCAGGTCCAGGCAGCGCAGGTCCGCATCGGTGCGCCATACCACCAGCACCGGCGTGTGGGCCGCGCGGCGGCGCAGCTCGGGCGGCGGCGCGGCCTGTTCCTTGAGCATGGCGCGCGCCTGCATGCGGTCGGCGATCAGTTGCCGTGCCAGCACGTCCAGACGCGCGACGCGCTGGCGTTGCGCCGCGCGGTACTGCTCGACGAACGGCGGCGCATAGCGGGCGCGGCCACCGGGCTGGTAGCCATTGGCGGGCGACAGCGGGTCCAGCGCCGCTACGACCGACAGCGCGTCGTTTTCATCCGCGACGGACGGGTCGATGCCGTTCAGCAGCAGCGCGCCCTGGCCCGGGTGGGGGCCGACCAGCACCATGCCGTGGACGGCGGGCATATCCAGTTCGTCCAGCCCGCTGCGCTTGCCGCCGGGCGTGCGGGCCACGCGTTGCGCCGGCGGCAGGCCGGCCTGGTGCGCATAGAAGGCATAGAGCCCCGCGCCGCCCGAGTTGCCCAGCAGGATGATCCGCGCAAAGCCCTGGTCGCGCAGGTGGCGCAGCCCGGCGGCCACGTCCTGCAAGGCGGTTTCGTGTTCCAGCCGCAGGTCGTTGCCGACCGAACGCGCGCCTTGCGACCAGGCCGCGCAACCCGCCGCGACGATGTCGGGGATCAGGTAATGGCAGGCCATGAATTCACGCGGATGCATCACGCAGACGACGGTGTCCGGGCGCGGACCGGACGGCAGGTAGAGCGATCCGGAGGTGGCCGCGCCGTCGGCGGTGCGCAGCACGGTGTTGCGGGTGATGGCGCCCGCCGGCAGGTCGCGGGGGTTCCAGTCGGTGTTCAGAAAGCCAGCGGTGATCTGGCTGGAAGGACTGCCGGAAGTCATATCCGTCTCCTGGGATAGTCGTTGCATGGCTCGATTCGTCAGATTAGACAAATATTTGACTTTGATGTCAATCAAAGTCGAAAAACTGACAGTGTGGTCAAATCGGACCATCGTCCGCGCGCCGCGGACGGCCATTGAAGGAACCTCGCAACCGTGACTGAAGCAAGCACCAAGGGCACCCTGAAGGGCGAAGCGCTGCGCGGCGCCATCCTCGATGCGGCGGCCACGCTGTTCATCGAGCGCGGCACCGGCGGCACCAGCATCCAGGACATCGCCGAAACGCTGGGCTTGAGCCGCACCGCGGTCTACTACTACTTCAAGAGCAAGGACGCGATCCTGCGCGCGCTGACCGAAGAGGTGCTGAATACGGCGCGCAAGCTGGCCGGCGACACCGTGGCCCGCGCGGACCTGGACCCGGTCCAGGCGCTGGGCGCCCTGGTGGCCCAGCACGCCGACCTGATCCTGTCGCGGCCGGCGGAATTCCGCGTGGCCGACCGCACCGAAGGCGACATGACGCCCAAGCAGCGCGCGGCCCTGCAGGCGGCGCGTCGCGGCCTGCTGGACAACTTCAGCGTGGTCATTGAAAAGGGGGTCCGGGACGGCCAGTTCCGGATGGTGGATCCGCACATCGCGGCCGTCAGCCTGATCGGCATGTGCAACTGGTCGGCCTGGTGGTACAAGCCGGACGGCCGGCTGAGCCGGGCCGAGGTGTCCGCCATCATGGCGGACATGGCGGTGCGTTCGCTGCTGCGTGACGAGGCGCGGCGTTCGCGCAGCCCCGACGTCAGCGAATCACTGCGGTTGCTGCGCGAAGACCTGGCCTACCTGGAAAAACTGGTGCTGCCCGAGACGCCGGCGGCGCCCAAGTCCCGGTAAGCGGGCGCGGGAACGCGCCGGGGTTCAGAACAGCGTGCCGTGCGCCGCGTTGGCCTGGGCCAATCCCAGCAGCAGTTTTTTCACGGGCGCCGGCAAGGCGGTGGACGCCAGTTCGCCGGCCGGCACCCAGCGCGAGGGCGGGTGGCCGTCGCGCAGGCCCGCCGCGCGCACCTCGACCCACCAGGGCCGGATGTGCAGCCGGTAATGTGTGAAGGTGTGCGAGAACGCGGCCAGCGCGCTGTGGCGCTCGGGCTCCAGCCCCAAGGCCCGCGACGCCGCGCCGGGGTCGCCGGCCACGTCGAATTCGGGCAGGCTCCACAGGCCACCCCAGATGCCGGGTTCGGGGCGTTGTTGCAGGAGAAAGGCGCCCTGGTGCTGCAGCACCAGCATGGCGGTCTCGCGTTCCGGAATTGCCTTGCGGACTTTGGGGGTGGGCAGTTCGGCCTGGCGGCCTTCCTGCCGCGCGATACAGGTGGTGGTGACGGGGCAGCGGTCGCAGGCGGGTTTGCCGCGAGTGCAAAGGGTGGCGCCCAGGTCCATCAGGCCTTGGGTGTAGGCGGCCATGTCCAGGCCGGGGGCGGCATCGACCTGGGCGTCGGCCAGGGCCCACAGGCGTTGTTCTGTTTCGCGTTTGGCGGGGTCGCCGGCGATGCCGAAGTGGCGGGTGAAGACGCGTTTGACGTTGCCGTCCAGGATGGGCGAGCGTTCGCCGTAGGCGAAGGCGGCGATGGCGGCGGCGGTGGATCGGCCGATGCCGGGCAGCGTGGCGATGGCTTCGGCAGTGGGCGGGAAGCGGCCGTTCCAGTCGCGTGCGATTTCCTGGGCGCAGCGGTGCAGGTTGCGGGCGCGGGCGTAGTAGCCCAGGCCGGCCCAGTAGGGCATGACGTCTTCCTGGGCGGCGGCGGCGAGCGCGGCGACGTCGGGGAAGCGCTGCAGGAAGCGTTCGTAGTAGGGGATGACGGTGGCCACCTGCGTCTGCTGCAGCATGATCTCGGATAGCCAGATGCGGTAGGGGTCCCGGGTGTTCTGCCAGGGGAGATCGTGGCGGCCATGCTGGCGTTGCCAGGCGACGATGCGAGGGGCGAAGTCCATGGCCGCAATTATCGCATCGCCCTATTGCCGGGGGTGGGGCGAGCGGTTACAACCGTCAGGTAGAGGCGCGCCAAGCGCCCGGAATTCACCTCCGCCGTAGGCCCGCCCGGGCTCCAGAAGAACTCGGCGCGATGCTGCTGCGGGCGTTCCACGACCCTCGGAGTAGACATGAATGCCCCTCTCACGCCCGCGGTCCGCGCGGCGCTCGAATCCGTCCAGCTGGACGACAAATACACCCTTGAAACCGGCCGCGCCTGGATGAGCGGCATCCATGCCCTGGTGCGCCTGCCGATGATGCAGCGGCTGCGCGACCTGCGCGCGGGGCTGAACACGGCGGGGTTCGTGTCGGGGTATCGGGGGTCGCCGCTGGGCGGGGTGGACCAGAACATGTGGAAGGCGGCCAAGTACCTGAAGGCGCACCACGTGGAGTTCCAGCCGGGCATCAACGAAGACCTGGCGGCAACGGCGGTGTGGGGCTCGCAGCAGGTGAATCTGTTCCCCGGGGCGAAGTACGACGGGGTGTTCGGCATGTGGTACGGCAAGGGGCCGGGGGTGGACCGCTGCGGCGACGTGTTCAAGCACGCCAATGCCGCGGGCACGGCGCCGCACGGCGGGGTGCTGGTGGTGGCGGGCGACGATCATCCGGCCAAGTCGTCGACGCTGCCGCACCAGAGCGACCACATCCTGAAGGCCTGCATGATCCCGGCGCTGTTTCCGTCCAGCGTGCAAGAGGTGCTGGACTTCGGCCTGCATGGCTGGGCGATGAGCCGCTACGCCGGGGTGTGGGTGGGCATGAAGTGCATCACCGATATCGTCGAGGTGTCGGCGTCGGTCGAGGTGGACCCGTACCGGGTGCAGATCGTGCTGCCGGAAGATTTCCAGTTGCCGCCTGACGGGCTGAACATCCGCGTGCCGGATACGCCGCTGCTGCAAGAGGCGCGGCTGCTGGACTACAAGCTGTACGCGGCGCTGGCCTATGCGCGCGCCAACAAGCTCAACCGTGAACTGTGGCAGGTGCCGCAGCGCGATGCGCGCTTTGGCATCATGACGTCGGGCAAGGCTTATCTGGATACGCGCCAGGCGCTGTCGGACCTGGGCCTGACCGAAGCGGTGTGCCAGCGCATCGGCCTGCGCCTCTTCAAGGTGGGCATGGTGTGGCCGCTGGAATCGACCGGCATGGCGCATTTCGCCGAAGGCCTGGACGAGATCCTGGTGGTCGAGGAAAAGCGTCAGGTGCTGGAGTACCAGCTGAAGGAAGAGTTGTTCAGCTGGATCGGCAGCGGCAAGAAGATTCCGCGCGTGGTGGGCAAGTTCGACGACAAGGACGGCGGCGAATGGTCGGTGCCGCAGGGCAACTGGCTGCTGCCGGCGCATTACGAGTTTTCGCCCGCCATGGTGGCCAAGGCCATCGCGGCGCGGCTGTTGCGGTTCGAGCTGCCGCCGGACGTGCGCGCGGGCATCGAGGCGCGGCTGGCCTTCATTGCCGGCCGCGAGCAGGCGCTGGCGCGGCCGCGCGTGGTCGAAGACCGCAAGCCCTGGTTCTGTTCGGGCTGCCCGCACAATACGTCTACCCGCGTGCCGGAAGGTTCGCGCGGCATGGCGGGCATCGGTTGCCACTACATGGTGACCTGGATGGGCCGCAATACGCAGGTGTACACGCAGATGGGCGGCGAGGGCGTGCCGTGGCTGGGCCAGGCGCCGTTCACCGAGGAAAAGCACGTGTTCGCCAACCTGGGCGACGGCACCTATTTCCATTCAGGCCTGTTGGCGATCCGCGCCGCGGTGGCGGCCAAGGCGCCCATCACCTACAAGATCCTGTTCAATGACGCGGTGGCGATGACCGGCGGGCAGCCGGTGGACGGCCCCATTAGCGTGCCGATGATCAGCCGCCAGGTGGCGGCCGAAGGCATCGACAAGATCGTGGTCGTGACGGACGAGCCGGACAAATACAAGGACATGGCCGGCCTGGCGCCGGGCGTGCCGGTCAAGCATCGCGACGAGCTGGACGCGGTGATGCGCGAACTGCGCGAATATCCCGGCGTGTCGGTGCTGATCTACGACCAGACCTGTGCGACCGAGAAGCGCCGCCGCCGCAAGCGCAATGCGTATCCCGACCCGGCGCGCCGGGTGGTCATCAACGAGCGCGTGTGCGAGGGCTGCGGCGACTGTTCTCAGAAGTCGCACTGCCTGTCGGTCGAACCGCTGGAAACCGAGTTCGGGCGCAAGCGCACGATCAACCAGTCCAGCTGCAATAAAGACTTTTCCTGTCTGAAGGGCTTTTGCCCCAGCTTCGTCACGGTGGAAGGCGGCAAGCTGAAAAAGCCGCGCGCCCTGGCGCCCGACGGTGCGGTCGACGACGATGTGCCGCAGCCGGCCGCGCGCGGGCTGGACCAGGCGTACGGCGTGTTCATTGCCGGCGTGGGCGGTACGGGCGTGGTCACCATCGGCCAGCTGCTGGGGATGGCCGCGCACCTGGAAGGCAAGGGCTGTTCGGTGCTGGACATGGCCGGCCTGGCGCAAAAGGGCGGTGCGGTGTATTCGCACGTGGTGCTGGCGCAAACGCCAGACCACCTGATGAACACGCGCGTGGCAATGGGCGAGGCCGACCTGCTGCTGGCCGGCGACCTGGTGGTGGCCACCAGCGCGGACGCCATGGCGCGGCTGCGCCCGGGGCGCACTCATGCGCTGCTCAACAGCGACACCGCGCCTACCGCGGCGTTCGTGTCCAACCCGGACTGGACGCTGCCCGGGGCCAACCTGACCGCCGACCTGCAGGCCGCCTGCGGCAAAGACAACCTGCACGCGGTGGACGCGTCGGCGCTGGCGGTGGGCCTGCTGGGGGACGCGATCTATTCGAACCCGCTGATGATGGGCTACGCCTACCAGAAGGGCTGGCTGCCGCTGTCGCGCGAAGCGCTGCTGCGCGCGATTGAATTGAACGGCCAGCAGGTGCCCAACAACCTGGCGGCGTTCGCCTGGGGGCGGCGCGCGGCCCACGACCTGGCCGGCGTGATGCGGCTGTTGGCCGCGGGCGCCGCGGCGCCCGCGCATCCGGACGGCATCATCGAGATTCGCCGGCCGCGCGCAACGCCGGTGCTGGAACTGAAGAAGCCGCCGGGCGAGCTGGCCCGGCTGGTCGAGGTGCGACGCGCGTTTCTCACGCAATACCAGGATGCCGCCTACGCCAGGCAGTACACGGACCTGGTGGACAAGGTGGCGCACGCCGAGCACGAGGCCACCGGCACCCAGCGGCTGGCGCTGGCGGTGGCGCGCTACTACTTCAAGCTGCTGGCCTACAAGGACGAATACGAAGTGGCGCGGCTGTACACCGACGGCGACTTCCTCAAGCGCGTGAGCGAGCAGTTCGAAGGCGACTGGAAACTGCGCTTTCACCTGGCGCCGCCGCTGTTCGCGCGCCGCGGTCCCGACGGCCACCTGGTCAAGAAGGCTTACGGGCCGGGCATGCTGCGCGTGTTCCGCCTGCTGGCGCGCATGAAGCGCCTGCGTGGCACGCGGCTGGACCCGTTCGGCTACACGCGCGAGCGCCGTGCCGAGCGTGAACTGGCGCGCGAGTATGGCGAGACCATCGGGGCCATCCTGTGCAAGCTGAACCGCGGCAACCTGGACCGCGCGGTGGCGTTGGCCAGCGTGCCTGAAGATATCCGCGGCTATGGCCACGTGAAAGAAGCGGCAATGGAAAAGGCCGCGGCGCGGCGCGAAGCCTTGCTGAAGGACTTCACGGCCAGCGTGGTGTCGATCGGCGGGGCGCGGGCGGCTTGATGCGCGTGACGTGATGCGCGTGACGTGATGCAGTGGCGACGGGCGCGGATTTCATGCGCGCCTGTCGTCATACTCTTCTGTGATGCGTTACGCCGGCGGCCTACGCCGGGTAGTGCGTATCGTCCAGCAGCATGTCTTCAAAGAACGCGCCGTAGCGGCCCTGCGGATCGCGCAGGTGGATCTCCAGGATCCAGCGCATTTCCGACGGGCTGATGGCCAGGTCGGCCAGCGACCCGGTATGGATCGCCGCATGCGGAAAGTCCGACACGCGGTGGCCCGGCAGGTCGAAGTTCAATTCCCAACCCATGGCGCGGGCCTGGCGGTCGGCGTAGGCATACAAGGCCTGTCCGCTCAGGCGCTCGCGCAGCCACACGCCGCGCACGTCGTGGAACAGGGCTTCGGCGTCGCGGGCGCAGCGCGCCTGGCCGGGGTCGTTGCCCACCACGTAGCTCTTGCCGCCGTCGCCTTCCCAGGCATCCAGCCGGGGCGCGATGTCCAGGAAGAAGATGTCGTCGTCGCCCAGCACCGCGCCGGGGGTCGAGGCCTGGCGCATGGCTTTCATGGTGTTGGCGCCGAAGCGCACGCGGGTGGGGTGCCAGCTGAGCGCCATGCCGGCGTCGATCAACGTCTGCTTGGCCATCGCCACCGCGTCTTCCTCGACCATGCCGGGCCGGATGCGCGCGGCGATGGCTTCGATGGCATGGCGGGTCTTGTTGCGGGCCCGCAGCATGCCATCCACGGAAAAGGCGGGGCCGACGCGTTCGCTGGCGGCGGGGTGCTGGGTCTGGGTTGGGTTCTGCATGAATGGCGCTTCCTGGTGGGCGGCGCGTAGGCCGATGCAGGCATTCTGGGCGGTGGCGCCTGCGTGCACGAGCGCCGCGCGGCACGGATTCCGGCCAGCGTGGCGCGTCCTGCGGCCAAGGCCCTGGCCGGCGGCGGATCAGCGCCGCCCTGGTACGGATTGCGGCCAGGGCGTGTGAGGCGAGGCGCTCGGCACGGCCCCGCTGGGCTAAGGTAGCGGCATGCCGCCCGCCGGCCTTCCTCTCCTGCGCCATTGCCCGCCGCCATGAAATCCGTCGCCATCGTCGTGTTCCCCGGAGTGCAGTCCCTGGACGTCAGCGGGCCGCTGGACGTGTTCGCCGAAGCCAACCGCTTCCTGCTGCCCGCCCAGCATTACCGGCTGGAACTGATCGGCCTGACGCGCGGCGCCGTGCCCTGTTCCAACGGCATGCTGCTGGCGCCGCAGCGGCACTACACCGATGCCGTCGACGTGCCCGACCTGCTGCTGGCCGCCGGCGGACCGGGCCTGCCCGACATCCGCGAACCGGACGAGGCCCTGGCCTGGCTGCGCGAAGCCTGTGCCAAGGCGCCGCGCTACGGCTCGATCTGCAATGGCGTGTTCCTGCTGGCCCGAGCCGGCCTGCCGCCAGGCGCCGTCGTGACCACGCACTGGAACGACGCGCAGACGCTGGCCGCGCGCTATCCGGACCTGCAGGTGCAGGCCGACCGCCTGTATGCCCAGGATGGCCGGCTGCACACCTCGGCCGGCGTCACGGCGGGCATCGACCTGGCGCTGTACCTGGTGGCGCAGGACCATGGGCCGGATGTGGCGCTGAACGTGGCCAAGCGGCTGGTCGTCTTCATGCAGCGCGCGGGCGGCCAATCGCAGTTCAGCCCGTTCCTGACGCCGTTCGTCGAGGAAACGTCAGCCGTCGCCCAGGTGCAGCAGTACGTGCTGGGCCACCTGGCCGACGACCTGGGCCTGGATGCGCTGGCGGCGCAGGCCCACATGAGCCGCCGCAATTTCTCGCGTGTGTTCCTGCGCGATGCGGGGGTGACGCCGGCGGATTTCGTCGAAAGTGCGCGCGTGGATGCGGCGCGCGCGCGGCTCGAACGAGAGTCCGCGCCGCTCAAGACCGTGGCCTTTCGTTGCGGTTTTCGGGATGCGCGTCATCTGCGCGAGGTGTTCCAGCGGCGGTTGGGCGTGTCGCCCAGCGAGTACCGCGCCCGCTTCGGCCGCTGACACCGACCGGGGGGCGGGCATAGCGGCCGGCACAGGTGCCGGCCGGGCAGGGCTCAGCTGCCAGCGGTCTCTGGCTTGCGGCGCCGGACCACGCCGGTGTCGAAGCGTTCCACGCCAGGGCGGGCCGCAGGCCGATCGAAACGCTCGACGCCAGGGCGGTCGAAGCGTTCCACGCCGGGACGCGCGGCCGGCCGGTCAAAGCGCTCGACGCCAGGCGGCGCAAAGCGTTCGACCCGCGGCGGGCTCTGGGTCTTGGCCTGCACGCTCTGGGCGGCGGCCTGTTCGCGCTTGGCAATGATTTCTTCGGCGCGCTGGTGGTGGGGCGCCATCTTGCGCACCATCACGCGGCCGTCGCGCGGGAAATAGTTGATGCGGCGCGCGTGCACGTCGCCCAAGTCCTGCGCCTTGACCGGAATGCCTTCCGTCTTCAGGTAGTTCAGGACGAACTGGCCGTTACGTTCGCCGATGTTCATCTGCTGCATGGCCGAGAGCACGGCGCCGCCGCCGAACACCTTGGCTTCCAGGCGGTCGCGTACCGCGCCGGCCTTGAGCAGCTCGTTGATCAGCACTTCCATGGCGAACGCGCCGTAGCGCATGGTGGCCGAGGCAGGCGACTGCATGTCGCCCTCGGGCAGCATGAAGTGATTCATGCCGCCCACACCGGTGACGGGGTCGTGGATACAGGCGGCCACGCACGACCCGAGCACGGTCGAGATCATCAGGTCTTCGTCGGTGACGTAGTACTCGTTGGGGAGTACCTTCACCGCCTGACACTGGAACGCGCTATCGAAGTAATGGCGCGTCGCACGGGCTTCAAGACGGGCGACCATGGAGCGGAATAAAGGGCAAGAACAGCGATTGGGACACGAAGGGCAGCGCTCGGTGGAACAATAAACGTTTCAAAATATGTGCAAAAATGTCGCTTTATTCTTACACATCTCGCCAACAATAGGGTGAAATCCTGTGTAACCGCAACTTTGTTATGTCCCTGATTTATAAGCGTTTGCAGTTCCTTGGTATTCACGCCGACGGGCCGCGCAGGGCCGCTGCGAGGATGGTGCATCCATCCTACACAGGACCAGGCGGGGTCTTTCCCCGGATCACGGGGACGATCGGGGGCTATACGAAGGTTTAGAACCGGGCTTGGGCCCGGGTTCAGAACCGCGTGCTGCGGGTCACGGACCAGCGCGCCGACAGTGCGCCCAGGGCGGCCGAGGCCACGATGGCCACCAGCAGCACGGGGGCGCCGGGCAGATGCAGCGCGAACTCGGCCCCGTAGCTGCGGGCCAGGCCGAGCAGGGCGTTGTTCAGGGGCGACAGCGCCAACGCCGCCACGCCGATGGCGAGCAGCGAGGCCAGGGCGCCCGACAGCGCGCCCAGATACAGGAACGGCCGGCGCACGAACGATTCGGTGGCGCCCACCAGCCGCGCCACCGCGATTTCCTCGCGCTGCGACAGGGCCTGCATGCGTACGGTGTTGAACACCGTGGCCAGCACCACCACCGCCACGCAGGCGGCCAGGAAGGCCAGCCCGATGCGGGCAAAGCGCAGGATGGCCTCCAGGCGCTTCACCCAGGCGCTGTCCAGCTGCACCAGGTCGACCTGGTCCCATTGTTTCCAGTCTTTGGCCAGCTTGCCGGCGCGGCCGGCCAGGTCTTCGCCGTCGGCAAGCGTGACCACCACGGCGTCGGGCAGCGGGTTGCCCGGCAGCACGGCCAGCGCCTGCGCCCAGGCGGGGTTGGCACGCAGGTCGGCCAGGGCGTCTTCGCGGCCCACCACGCGCACCGCGCGGATGTCGGCGGCGTAGTCGGCCTGAATGCGCTTGGCAACGTCGGCTGCGGCACCGGCGGGCGCGTCCACGCGCATGAACACGGTGACCTCGGGGGTGACGGACATTTCGCGCGCCACCGGCTGCACCGACACCAGAATGGCGCTGCCCAGCAGGGGCAACGCCAGCGCCAGCGCCATGACCAGCAGGTTGGCCAGCGACGAGAACGGCTGTTTCACCAGCCGGCGCAGGGTGACCATGAGCGCATAGCGATGCTGCCGCAGCCAGGCGTTCATGCCGATTCTCCGGCAACGCCGCGACCGGCCGCGGGGGCCGTCGGGGCGGGCGTGGCGTCGCCCTGCGAATCGGCGAACTTGCCCGGATCGATGCGCAGGGTGCGGGTGGCGTAGCGCGCCATGAGTTCCTGGTCGTGCGAGGCGATCAGCGTGGTGACGCCGACGCGGTTGAAGTCGCGGAACACGTTCATGATGCGCTGCGCGTTGTCGTGGTCGAGGTTGGCGGTGGGTTCGTCGGCGATCAGGATGGCGGGCCGGTTGACGATGGCGCGCGCGATCGCCAGGCGTTGCTGTTCGCCGCCCGACAATTCGATGGGGTTCAGGTCTTCTTTGCCCGACAGGCCGACCTTGTCCAGCGCGGCGCGGGCGCGGGCGGCGGCGGAATCCCAGGGGTGGCCCGTGACGGCCAGGGGCAGCATCACGTTTTCGAAGGCGCTGCGGTCGAACAGCAGGTGGGTGTCCTGCAGGATCACGCCGACGGCGCGGCGCAGGTAGGGCCGGGCGCGGGCGGGCAGCTTGTCCAGCCGCTGGCCGTTGACCTGGATCGAGCCGCGGCTGGCGGGTTCAAGCCCGCCGATCAGCTTGAGCAGGGTCGACTTGCCGGCGCCGGACGGCCCCGACACGAAGACGAACTCTCCCGCGCTCACGCGGAAGTTGATGTCGGCCAGAATATTGCGGCCGCGACCATACGATTTGAATACGTGCTGGAATTCGATCATGGCGGCTGTCGGATGAAGCCGCAATAGTAACTCGGGGACAGTAAGCCGGACCAAATCCGCAGCCCCGGTCCGGCGGAAAAAGTGTCCTGATGTCACCGGAAACCGGCACGGCATGTGACCGCGTGGACACGTTTTGCACGACAAAACCGTGTCCCCGTTTTTGCCGCCGAACTGCGTTTGATTTCATCCAGTGTCCCTATATTTCAAGGGAATTCCCGGATGCGGAGGCTGCTTTGCGGACGCTACCATCCGCCCCATGCGTAAAGCCCGACCCGGCCTTGCGTTCGGCTTCGCATCACCCCTACGGAGATCACGATGAAAGTACTGAAACTCGCTGCCATTGGCACCGCCCTGTTCGCTGCGTCCGCGGCTGCCAATGCAGGTGCGACCTTCGATAACGTCAAGAAAAAAGGGTTTGTCCAGTGCGGCGTTTCAACGGGCATCCCGGGGTTCTCCATCGCGGACAGCAAGGGTGAGTACAAGGGCCTGGACGTGGACCTGTGCCGCGCCGTCGCCGCCACCATGTTCGGCGATGCCACCAAGATCAAGGTCACCCCGCTGAACACCCAGCAACGCTTCACCGCGCTGCAATCGGGCGAAGTGGACGTGCTGACCCGCAACACCACCGTCACGCTGACCCGCGACACCACCCTGGGCCTGATCGGCGTGGGCGTGAACTACTACGACAGCCAGGGCGTCATGGTCTCCAAGGACCTGAACGTCAAGAGCGCCAAGGAACTGAACGGCGCCACCATCTGCGTGCAGCCCGGCACCACCACCGAGCTGAACCTGGCTGACTGGTTCCGCGGCCAGAAGATCGAATTCAAGCCCGTCGTGATCGACAAGTACGACGAAATCATCCGCGCCTTCTCGGCCGGCCGTTGCGATGCCTTCACGACCGACAAGTCGCAGCTGGCCTCGACCCGCACCACGCTCGAGAATCCGGACAAGTACATCATCCTGCCGGAAGACTTCTCCAAGGAGCCGCTGGGCCCCATGGTCCGCCAGGGCGACGAGCAGTGGTTCAACATCGTGCGCTGGTCGCTGAACGCGATGCTGGAAGCCGAGGAATACGGCATCACCAAGGCCAACGTCGATGAAATGACCAAGAGCACCAACCCCAACATCCAGCGCATCCTGGGCGTGACCCCGGGCATGGGCAAGAACCTGGGCGTTGATGACAAGTGGGCCTACAACATCATCAAGCAGATCGGCAACTACGGCGAAAGCTTCGAAGCCACGCTCGGCAAGAGCAGCGCCATGAAGCTGGACCGCGGCTTGAATGCAAACTATAAGCAAGGTGGCTTGATGTACGGCTGGCCGGTGCGCTAACACACGGCTCTGCCCGGCATGGCGCAGTCCCCCTGCGCCATGCCTAGCCCGCCTCCGAGCGGGCGGCAGGAGTGGGCGGCGCGCGGCCTTTCAGGCCCCAGCCGCCCGGTGTCCGACTTCTGTAGATTCATTCGATGACAACTCCAAATAAAAACGCCCCGATTTCGGCACCCCCCCGGCGTCTGAACTGGAACGACCCTGGCGTGCGCGCCGTGGTCTATCAGGTGATAGCACTGGCCGCCGTGGCTTTGGCGGTGTGGTTCCTGGTTTCAAACACGCTTCACAACCTGTCCGTGCGCAACATCGCCACGGGCTTCGGCTTCCTTGACCGCGAGGCCGGCTTCGCCATCGGCGAAACGCCCGTCGCCTACACCCCCGCAGACACCTATGGCCGCGCCATCGTGGTGGGCCTGCTCAATACGCTGCGCGTCGCCGTGCTGGGTATCGTGCTGGCCACCATCCTGGGCACGCTGATCGGCGTGGGCCGCCTGTCCAAGAACTGGCTCGTTGCCAAGATCACCTCGATCTACGTCGAAGTGATGCGCAACGTGCCGCTGCTGTTGCAGCTGTTCTTCTGGTACGCGCTCATCACCGAGAACATGCCCGGCCCACGCCAGGCGCACAACCCCTTGCCGGGCGTGTTCATTTCCAACCGCGGCCTGAAAGTGCCGGCGCTGGAAGGCCACTCGCTCGACTGGATGCTGGCCGGACTGGGCCTGGCCATCGTGGCCATCCTGTTCCTGGGCCACTGGGGCAAGAAGCGCCAGGAGGCCACCGGCCACGTGTTCCCGCTGGGCCGCGCCGCCATCGGCCTGTTGATCGGCTTGCCGCTCGTGGGTTGGCTGGTCAGCGGCGCCTCGCTGACGCTGGACATGCCCGAACTGAAGGGTTTCAACTTCTCGGGCGGCTTGACGCTGTCGCCGGAATTCGCCGCGTTGCTGGCGGGCCTGGTGATCTACACCTCGGCGTTCATCGCCGAAGTGGTGCGCTCGGGCATCCAGGCCGTCAACAAAGGCCAGTGGGAAGCAGCTGAAGCCCTGGGCCTGCGCCGCAAGCAGATGCTGCGCCTGGTGGTGCTGCCGCAGGCGCTGCGCGTGATCATCCCGCCGATGACCAGCCAGTTCCTGAACCTCACCAAGAACAGCTCGCTGGCGGTGGCCATCGGCTATCCGGACATCGTTTCGGTGGTGAACACCACGCTGAACCAGACTGGCCAGGCCATCGAGGGCATT
>NZ_AYMF01000004.1:0-42067 GCF_000633435.1 Achromobacter sp. DH1f
AGCCGAGCTGACCCAAGCCGAACCGGCCCAAGCCGAGCCGCCCTAAGCCGACCGGCCCAAGTCGAGCTGACCCAAGCAGAGCCGGCGCAAGCAGAGCCAAGCAGCGCCGAGCCTGGCCGAACCGAGTCTGGCCCTAGACCGCGTCCGAACAGCTCCTGGCGCTCAGACTTTCCGCACTTCAACCCCATAGACGGATTACGGACCCCCTCATGCTCGATCTCGAACTTCTCAGGACGCTCGTCTGCGTAGTGGATGAGGGCAGCTTTACGCGGGCCGCCGGCAGGGTGCATCGTACGCAATCGACCGTCAGCCAGCAGGTGCGCAAGCTGGAGCAGACGGTGGGCAAGACTCTGCTGCTGCGCGATCGTACCGGCAACCAGGTGGCGGCGACCGAGGAGGGCGAGCTGATGCTGGCCTATGCGCGCAAGCTGCTGGCGATGGCGGATGAGGCCGAACTGGTGTTGTCGGCGCCTCGACGGGCGCAGGTCATCCGGTTGGGCGTGCCGGAAGATTTTGATGTGTCGCGGCTGACGACGTTGCTGGCGGGATTTGCCGCCAGCCATCCGGATATACGCCTGGAGACGGGTAGCGGCATGAGCACCGACCTGAAGGCCAGGCTGGCCGCGGGCGAGCTGGACTTGGCGTTGATCAAACGCGAACCGGGCGACGGCGCGAGCCTGGCAGCCTGGCCGGAACGGTTGGTGTGGGTGGGCGACAAGCGCTTGTTGCAGGGGCAGGATGCCGTGCCGCTGGTGTTGTTTCCGCAGGGCTGCATCTATCGCAAGCGCATGGTCTATGCACTGGAAAGTGCGGGGCGGCCATGGCGCGCGGCCTATCACAGCCAAAGCCTGGCGGGCGTGCAGGCGGCGGTGGCGGCAGGGTTGGGCGTGTCGTTGTTGCCCGCCTTTGCTTGTTTGCCCGAACACGGGGTGCTGGGCGTGGAGCAGGGCCTGGCCGAGGCGCCACCGACGGAATTGGCGATCGTGGGCGATCTGCGGGCCGCGTCCGAGGCGCAGGCCAGCTTGGTGGCGGTATTGAAGGAGGCGGTGGGCGCGGATGCGGCGCCGCCGCCGCGGCGGCTGGTGTCCGCTTAGGCGTTGTCGGCGTCGGGTCAACGCCCGGCGCCAGCTCGGGTTGTGATCGACGTGGAAGCCGTGCGTGGTATCAGCTTGGATCTTGGTTGACCAGGAATCCGCGCCTGGTATCTGCTTGGATCCCTGTACGACGTCGTACTCGTGACCGGCGTCAACTCAGGTCGCCATCGACGTAATACCAGCGTCCGGACTCGCGTACGAAACGGCTGACTTCATGCAGGCGGCTGGCGCGTCCGGCCAGGCGGCTGCGGGCGACGAATTCGACGGTGGCGTGGTCGGCGTCCTGATCGCGGGCTTGCTTGACCGTCAGTCCCAGCCATTTCAAACCAGGCGGGTTCGGTTCGAGCGAGGCCGGACGGGTGCTGGGGTGCCAGGTCTCCAGCAGATAGGGCAGCTTGTCCAGGACGAAGGCGCTGTAGCGCGAACGCATCAGGTCTTGCGCGGTCGGGGCCAGCAAGGCTTGCGGGCCTTCGTGCCAGCGGCCGCAGCAAGCGGCATAGGATTTTGCGGAGCCACAGGGGCAGGCGGCGGGATGGAGCATCGGGTGCTAGGCCAGCAGGTCGTTGTATTCAGGATGGCGGCGCATGTAGACGGCGGCGTAGGAGCAGCTGGGGCGCACTTTCAAGCCCTGGGCGCGGGCGCTGTCGAGCGCGACGCGGGTGAGTTCGGCGGCGATGCCGCGGCCGCCGACTTCGCTGGGAACGCCCGTGTGGGTGATGGTCATCACGCCGTCTTGCAGGTGGTAATCCAGCACGCACAGCACACCGTCGACGGTGGCCGTGTAGCGGGAATGCGCGGTGTCGTGGGTCACGGAAATCATGGGGAAGAATCCTGTGCTTGAGGGGCCAGCGTGGCCGGATGATTCATAGAATACCAGCGGCGTGGCGCGCTTCCGATCGCGTGCCGGCACGCCAGGTCCGGCACGCAAACTGAAGAGACATTCAACAAGGGATATTCCGCAAGGGATATTCAGCAGCGCGATGGCAGATCACCGCCGCAGGATGCGCTGCGGTGTCAGCGGCTGAATGCGGGATGCGTTTCAGGCGTGCTGGAGCAGATCGGTGATCCGAGGGCTTCCTGCATGACCGCTCAGCGCTGCAGGACCTTGAGCAATGCAGTCAGTTGCGCGTCACGGGTCTGAACCAGGTCGGCGATGCTGCGTGAGCCGGCTTCGGCGTTGACGCCTTCGATCAGGCGGCGTTGCAATTCGGGGGTGACGTCCGGGCTACCCAGGTCGTCCCACCAGGTCTGCACGGGGCCGAGCAGGTGGTCCATGAAGTGCGCCAGGCCGCCGGCACCGCCGCCCAGGTTGAAGGTCATGTGCGGGCCGAACAGGGCCCAGCGCAATCCCGGACCTTGCGAGACGGCGGCATCGATGTCGGCGACGCTGGCGACGTTGTCGGCGGCCAGATGGATGGCCTCGCGCCACAGGGCGGCCTGCAGGCGGTTGGCGATGTGGCCGGGCACTTCCTTGTTCAGGCGGATGGGGTGCTTGCCCAACTGGCGGTAGAAGGCGATGCAGCGGTCGATGGTGTCGGCCGAGGTCTGTTCGCCGCCCACGACTTCGACGAGCGGGATGAGGTGGGGCGGATTGAAGGGGTGGCCGATGACGAAGCGCCCGGCGTGGCGGCAACGCGCTTGCAGGCGGGTCATGATGAGGCCCGATGAGCTGGATGCGACGATGACGTGAGGCGGCAGGATGGCGTCGATGCGGGCGAACAGGTCGGTCTTGAAGTCTTCGCGTTCGGGCGCGTTTTCCTGGACGAAGTCGACGCCTTGCAGGGCGGTGGCCAGGTCGGGTTCGAAGCGCAACGCGTCGGGATTGGCGCCGGGGGAGACGCGGCCGAGTTCGGTCAGCACGGGCCAGGCGGCGGCGACGCGGGCGCGCGTCTGGGATTCGGCGTCGGCAGCGGGGTCGCTGACCACGACGTCCAGGCCGTGCGCGAGGAACAGCGCGGCCCAGCTGGCGCCGATGGTGCCCGCGCCGACGATGGCGACGCGGCGGATGGCGGGATGAGAGGACGAGTCGGTCATGCGGCGCTCCGGAAGCAGGTCGGGGAAGGGCCATTGTGAAGCAAACGCGGCGGTGTTGCCACGCGGCGCGGCGGGCGGCAAGATGGGGCTCCTGACATGGACTGGAGCGGTGATGGACGATTCTCGATCGGGCGGGCAGCCAGCGGTGCCTTACTTTTGCCAGTGGGAATCCGCGCATCTGGCGGGCGAGATCATCCGCAAGACGATGCGCCTGGAGGAAGACCCCGCGTGGCGCGGCTCAGGGGCGAACAGCGTGGAGGAATATGCGCGCTGGGCCAGCCACGTCTGCGGCATGGCCTGCCTGAAGATGGTGCTGGCCGCGCGCACGGGCAATATTCATCCGACGCTGGAGCTGGCGCGCCGCAGCCTGCCTTATGGTGCGTATACGGACGTGGATGGCCACATCAAGGGGCTGATCTACGCGCCGTTCGTGCGTTTCGTGGCGCAAGACTTCGGCCTGGAGGCCGACGTGCGGGTGGGCGTGCGCGCCGCGGAACTGCCGGCGCTGATGGCGGGGGCCGAGTACTTCATGGCGTCGGTGCATCCGTGGATACGCTGGCCGGAGCGCGAACCGCCGGCCAAGGGCGGGCACCTGGTGCTGGTGACGCGCGCCACGGCGGATGGCGTGACCTTTCACAATCCGTCAGGCGAACCCGGTGTGCAGGCGGATGCCACGGTGCCGCTGCACGTGTTCGATACGTTTTTCGCGGGCCGGGGCGTGGCGATCCTGCCGCAAGGCGGTCGGCCTGGGCAGGACGCCTGACGCGCGGCCGCGCACGGAGAGCCGATCCGAGCCGCAACGCAATCAGGCGCAACGCGTGGTTGTCGCCGATCAGGCGTTGCGGGCGCGGCGTAGATGCGTCCAGACCAGCATCGCGGCTACCAGATAAGCCACGGCGATGATGCTGTAGGCGGCGGGCAGGCTGGCGTGCCAGTCGGGCAAGAGATGCAGCACGGTACCCATCAGGGCCACGCCGACCAGGGCGCCGGATTGGCGGTTGGCATTCAAGGCGGCCGCGGCGCTGTTGGCATGGTGCTTGCCGGACACTTGCATGACGACGCTGGTCATCGCGGGGACCGCGATGCCCACGCCCAGGTTGGCCAGGGCGACCACGATGGCAAAGGGCCAGTAGGCAATGTCCGGTGAAAACGCGGCCAGGCCGACTGCACTCATGAGGGTGGCGAGCGAGATGCCGCCCAGCAGCGAGGCCGACACGTTCCAGCGCGCGGACACGCGGCCCGAGATCAGGTTGCCGATTGAGAACACGGCCAGCATGGGCACGAGCTGGATGCCGGTCTGCAAGGCGTCGGCGCCGCGGGCGTGTTGCAGGAACAGGCTCAGCAGGAACAGCTGGCCGTACGACGCAAGGTTGATCAGGAAGCCGACGCCGTTGGCCGCGGCGAATTGCGAGGTCTGGAACAGGGCGCGCGGGATGATCGGTTCGGCGTGGCGCCGTTCGCGGCGCACCAGCAGGGCGGCGGTCGCGGCGCACAGGGCGACGGCGGCCAGGATGGGCGTCGACGACCAGCCGTAGGCGTTGCCCTGGATCAGCACGAAGCACAGCGAGGACAAGGCGATGACGCCCAGCAGATGGCTGAGCGGATTGAGCGCGCGCGGCCGGCGCGGGGCGGCCTGGATGCGGCGCCGGGCCAGCCACAGGCCGGCGAGGCCCAGCGGCAGGTTGATGAGAAAGATGCCGCGCCAGCCGAACTGGTGGATCAGCACGCCGCCGAGCAGGGGGCCGGCCGCACCCGCGACGGCCACGATGGCCGACCAGGCGGCCAGCATGCGGTTGCGCACGTGTTCGTCTTCGTAGGCATGGGTCAGCAGGCTGAGCGAGCTGGGCATGAACAGCGCCGCGCCCAGGCCTTGCAACATGCGGGCGGCGATGAGCAGGTCGCCGTTGGGCGCGATGCCGCAGAGCAGCGAGGCCAGCGTGAAGACGCCCAGGCCGGCCAGGTAGATGGTCTTGGCGCCGTAGCGGTCGGCCAGCGCGCCGGCCACGAGCAAGAGGGCGGCGAAGGTCAGGGTGTAGCCGTCGACGATCCAGACCAGGTCGGTGAGCGGCACGGTGAATTGCAGCGCGATGCTGGGCAGGGCGACGTTGACGACGGTGACGTCCAGCATGGCCATGACAAAGCCGATGGCCAGGGTGACCAGGGGCAACAGGCCCGTGGTGGCGGGCCGCAGGGCGGGCTCCGCGACGGCGGGAGTGACAGGGGCGGTGGGGCAGGCGGTGCGCATTGCAGGCATTCCGGGGGGACTTTCCGAGGTGCACAGCTTAGGAGGTTTGGCTGATGCAAAAAAGAGGAATAATTGCTTTATAGTGATGCAAAAATGCATCGATCGACGATCCGGGGGCTGTCATGATTTCGTCGTTCAGCGCCCTGCCTGGCGGGCCTGCGCGGGCATCCCGTCCCCGAAACACGCCGCGACGGCGGCTCAAGGAGCTGACCCATGGATTGGGACAATGCGCGGATTTTCCTGGCCATCTATCGCAACGGCACGCTGCGCGGCGCGGCGGCGTTGCTGCAGATCGACCAGGCCACCGCCGGCCGACGGTTGGCGGCGCTGGAAACCTCGCTGGACGCCCGCTTGTTCCTGCGCACGCCCAGCGGCTACGTGCCGACGGCGGCTGGCGAGCAGGCCTTTGCGGCGGCCGAGCGCATGGAGCAGGCCGCCGATCAGTTGCAGCGGCAGATGCAGGGGCTGGACCATCGGCTGTCGGGCGTGGTGCGGGTGGCGACGTCGGAGACGGTCGCCAGCTACTTCATCATGGAGGCCATTCGCCGGCTGCACACGCAGCATCCGGACATCCGCATCGCGCTGTCGACGTCGATCCAGTTGAGCAACCTGACGCGGCGCGAGGCAGACCTGGCGATCCGCAATATCAAGCCGGACAACCCGGACTTGATCCAGCGCCACCTGGCGCGCAAGGAAGTCGGGCTGTACGCATCCAAGTCGTATCTCAAGACGCATGGCGAGCCCAAGCCCGGCACGGCGTTCGCGGGCCATACGTTGGTGACCTACCAGCAGTCGGTGCTGCCGGGCTGGTCCGATACGTTCTGCGGCGAGCCGACCGGCAACGGCCATATCGCCATGGAGCTCAATTCCGGCCTGATGATCATCGAGGCGGTGGCGGCGGGGCTGGGCATTGGCGAACTGCCGGTGCATATGGCGCCGCAGTATCCGAATCTGGTTCGCGTCTGGCCGAACCGCAGCGAACCCTATGACCTGTGGCTGGTGATGCATGGCGACCTGAACCGCACGGCGCGGGTGCGTGCGGTGGCGGACGCGATCATCGAGGTCTTCGAAGACGAATGAGCCACATCGGCAGGGCCCGCCGCGGATTGGCGGCACCGGGCCGGCCCGGGTTGTGGCGGCGCGCGGCAGGCGCTAAGGTTGACCGTCCGGCGGCCGTGTGCCGCCGCAACGTCTTCCCTGACCTGGAACAAGGAGTTGCGTGTGTCCGAGCTTTGGCGTTTGTCCGCAGTTGAACTGGCCGCGCGTATCCGCCGGCGCGAGGTGTCCGCGGTCCAGGCCGCGCAAAGCGCGCTGGAGCGGTTGCAAGCGGTGAATCCGGCCATCAACGCGGTGGTCGATTACCGCCCCGAAGACACGTTGGCTCAAGCCGCCCAGGTGGACGAAGCCCTGGCGCGCGGCGACGCGCCCGGCCTGCTGGCCGGCGTGCCGGTGACGGTGAAGGTCAATGTGGACCAGGCAGGCTTTGCCACCACCAACGGGGTGACGCTGCAGAAGGACCTGATCGCTGCCGTCAACAACCCGGTGGTGGACAATCTGCGCCGCGCCGGCGCGGTGATCGTGGGCCGCACCAACACCCCGGCCTTTTCGTTGCGCTGGTTCACCAGCAATCAATTGCATGGCCACACTCTGAACCCGCGCAATCCGGCGTTGACCCCCGGCGGCTCTTCCGGCGGCGCGGCGTCGGCGGTGGCCGCGGGCATCGGCCACCTGGCGCATGGCACGGATATCGCAGGGTCGATCCGTTACCCGGCCTATGCCTGCGGCGTGCATGGCCTACGGCCTTCGCTGGGGCGGGTGCCGGCCTACAACGCGGCCTTGCCCGAACGCACCATTGGTGGACAGATCACCGCGGTGTCGGGGCCTTTGGGGCGCACGATTGCCGATGTGCGCCTGGGGCTGGCCGCGATGGCGGCGCCCGATCCGCGCGATCCCTGGTGGGTGCCGGCGCCGCTGACGGGGCCGGACGTGCCGCGCCGCGTGGCGTTGTGCCTGAACCCGGACGGCATGCAGACCGAACCCGCCGTGGTCAAGGCCTTGCAGGAGGCCGCCCGGCGCCTGAGCGAGGCGGGCTGGTCGGTGGACACGCTGGATGCCGTGCCGCCGTTGCAGGAAGCGGCGGACCTGCAGATTCGCATGTGGATGGCCGACGGCTACGCGGGCATGGTCGAGGCCGCCCGCAAGGAAGGCGATGCCGGGGCGATTGCGGCGTTGGCGGGCCAGCGCGAGCGTGCCGCCGGCATGGACCTGGCGCAGTTTTCGGCCATCCTGACGCGCCGCGCGACATTGACGCGTCTCTGGGAACTGTTCCTGGCCGATTATCCAGTGCTGCTGTTGCCGGTGTCCGCGGAATTGCCGTTTGCCGACAACCTGGACCTGCAAGGCGACGCGGCCTATGACCGCGTGTGGCGCGCGCAGATGACGCAGATCGGCCTGCCGTTCATGGGCTTGCCCGGCCTGACCGTGGCCATGGGCAGCGCGGGCGACAGCCCGGTGGGCGTGCAGGTGGTGGCGGGGCGCTACCGCGAGGACCTGTGCCTGGCGGCAGGCGAAGCGATTGAAGCGGCCGGGCCGCCGGTCGACATCGCGCAACCGCGGCCGCGCTGAACGTGTGATGGGTAGCGGGCACGACGCCCGCGGCGCTGTCTGACAGGCCCCGGCATCCGGGGCCTTGCCGTTTCTGGCGTTGTCAGGCGGCCGCCGCTTGGCGCCATTCCGCGCGCAGCAGGCCCATCATGCCCGTATCCCAGCGCACGTCGCCTGCCTGCGTGGACGAACGCCGCACGCCTTCGAACGTGAAACCCAGGGCCTGGTACAGGTGGATGGCGCGTTCGTTGAAGGTGTAGACGTTGAGTTCCAGGCGCTCGATGCCCGGCGTGCGGAAGGCTTCGTCGATCAGCAGCGTCACCATGGGGCGGCCCAGCCCCTGGCCGCGTTGGTCGGGGGCGATGACGACGCGGCCCAGGCGGGCGTTGCCGTCGCGCCAATCGTAGGCCAGTTGCGCATGGCCCACGGGGGCGCCGTCGCGACAGACCATCCAGCAGCGCCGCGAGGGCGGCTGCGTTTCACCTTCCCGCAACATGATGTCCAGGTCGGCCGGCGTGATCGGGTAGGCGACGTGTGATCCGCCCCATTGCACAACGTCGGGCAGGCTCGTGAACCAGCTGGCCAGGAGGGCGTAGTCGGACGGGGTGAACGGACGCAGGGTCAGCATGGAAGTCCTGAAGTCGGGATGCGAGTGAAACGCCGGGAGAATCAGGGAGCCGTGAAGCGCAGGCTCAAGACGCCAAGATCGCCATAGGCGATGTCGATGTCGCGGTTGGCGGGCACGTCCAGGAACCCCGCATACGAGCCCGTGATGACATGCTGGCCCGCTAGCAGGCCCAACCCCTGCTCGCGCAGGAAGTTCGCCAGCCAGTACAGCCCTGCCTTGGGATGGTCGTTGGGGTGGATGCCGGCGTGCTGTTCGACTTCGGCGCCGTCCACCGACAGGGTGAGCGTCATGGCGGCGGGGGCGTCATCGGGCGATGCCAGGCGCGGGCCCAGCACCAGGCCGCCGTTGAACATGTGGTCGGCCAGCAGTTCGGGCAGGCTGGCGTGTTCGGGGGCGGCGTAGCGGCAGCCCAGCACTTCCAGCGCCAGCCGCGCACCGCCGATGGCGGCATCGATCTCGGCGTGGCTGTAGGGCTCGCTGCGGGCAGGCAGGTCGCGTGCCAGTTCGAACGCGATTTCGGGTTCGATGCGCACGACCGGCGTGCGGCTGGCGATGACGCCGGCCTGGGCCACCGTCGAGGCGTAGATGGGGGCGACGACGGTTTTTTCGGGCGAGGGCAGCGCGCTTTTCCAGGCGGCGATGGCGTCCTGCCGGGTTTGCAGCAGCAATTGGGCCGTGCATTGCTGCACGGCAAGGGCCTGGCCCACCGTTTGCGGCCGGCAGGCCACGGGCAGGCGCGGACCGGCCACGCCGGATTCGCGCGCGGCAATCAGGGCGCGCGCGGCGTCGGCGCAGCCGGGATAGTCTTCGATCTGGAGATGCATGCGGGTCAGGCTCCCAGGTAGAGCAGGGTCCACAGCACGATCATGGCGATCAGGCCCAGCCAGCACGATCCCCAGAAGCCGACAATGGGCCATTTCAGGGCCAGCGGCGTCTTCTTGGGATCCACATGGGGGAGCAGGTCGTTGGCGTTGCCGATGAGCCAGAAGCGGGTGCCCGGAAACATCAGGCGGAAAAAATAGTCCAGCATGATCGCGGCCTGGATGGCCAGCGGATACGCCTTGAACGGGCGGTGCTGCAGGTAGGGATGCTTGAGCGCGGCGTTGATCTCTTTGCTTTTGACGAAGAACAACCAGATGCCGCAGAGCGAGCAGGTGATGAAGCACAGCACGAAAAGGCTGAAGGCCATGGCCATGGCGGGTGAATGCATGGAAATTCCGACAAGTGCGCGGCGCCGCCGCAAGGTCAAAGAAAAGGGTTAGCCGCGGGTCTGGCCTTCGCCGGTCAGTACCCACTTGAGGGTGGTCAGGCCCTCCAGGCCCACCGGACCGCGGGCATGCAGGCGGTTGGTCGAGATGCCGATTTCAGCGCCCAGGCCGTATTCGAAGCCGTCCGCAAAGCAGGTCGGCAGGTTGACGTAGACCGAGCTGGAATCGACTTCGCGCTGGAACCGCTGGGCCGAGGACAGGTCTTCGGTGACGATCGCGTCGGTGTGGCCGGAACCCCAGCGGGCGATGTGCTCGATGGCGTCATCGAGCGAGTCGACGATGCGCACCGCCAGGATCGGGCCCAGGTATTCGGTGCCCCAGTCTTCGTCGGTGGCCGGCGTGGCGTGGGGCAGCAGCGCCAGCGTGCGCGGGCAGCCGCGCAGTTCGACGCCGTGTTCGGTCAGGGCCGCCGCCAGGCGCGGCAGGATCGACACCGCGGCGACCGCGTCGACCAGCAACGTTTCCATCGCGCCGCAGATGCCGTACCGATAGGTCTTGGCATTGAAGGCGATGGCGTGGGCCTTGTCGGGGTCGGCGGCCGCGTCGATGTAGATGTGGCAGTTGCCGTCCAGATGCTTGATGAGCGGCACGCGGGCTTCCTGCGCCAGCCGGGCGATCAGGCCCTTGCCGCCGCGCGGCACGATGACGTCGATGTGTTCGGTCATGGTGATGAGCTTGCCCACCGCGGCGCGGTCGGCCGTGGCGACGACCTGCACGGCATCTTGCGGCAGGCCGGCGGCGGCCAGGCCCAGCTGCACGATGCGGCCCAGGGCCACGTTGGAATGCAGGGCTTCGCTGCCGCCGCGCAGGATGGCGGCGTTGCCCGATTTCAGGCACAGCGCCGCGGCGTCGATGGTGACGTTGGGGCGGGACTCGTAGATGATGCCGATCACGCCCAGCGGCACGCGCATCTGGGCCACGCGCATGCCGTTCGGGCGGACGGTGGTGGCGGTGACGCTGCCGATGGGGTCAGGCAGGGCGGCGATCTGGCGCAGGCCCTCGGCCATGTGCGCCAAGGTCTTTTCCGACAGGGTCAGGCGGTCGAGCAAGGCGGCTTCCAGGCCGTTGGCGCGCGCGGCGGCGACATCCTTGGCGTTGGCAGCCAGCAGCTCGTCCTGGTTGGCGGCCAGGGCATCGGCCATGGCCAGCAAGGCCTGGTTCTTGGCGGCGCTGTTGGCGCGCATCATGGCGCGCGAGGCCCGGCGTGCGTTCTCGCCCAGGGTCAGCATGGCTTGTTCGATGGAAGACGAGGACATGACGGCGTCGTTCATAGTGTTGGGGCGGTAGGGAGACCGCCAGCGGAATAGGGATAGTTTATCCGGCCGGGCGGCCGGATGGGACGGGTGGGGCGGCTAGGCCGCCTTCACGGTCGGCCGCCGGCAGCGGCCACGCGCAGGGCCAGGCGGGTCATTTCTTCCCAGGGGTCGGATAGTCGCCCGGGCACGGACAGCCCCTTGATGAGGCGATCGACTTCGTGGGCATGTTGCACCGCGGCAGGCCAGACGGCGGGGTGCACCCGCCCCAGCGCTTGCAGCGCCAGCCGTTCGTGGGCGCCGAAAATGCGCAGGCGGCGCATCAGGCCATTGGCATCCTGGCCCAGGCTGCGGGCTTCGGCGACGCGCGCCAAGAGGCGGATTTCTTCACCCACCGCCCACAGCACCAGCGGCAGGGCTTCGCCTTCGGCGCGCAGGCCGTCGATCATGCGGATGGTGCGGGCGACGTCGCCCGCGAGCATGGCGTCGCGCAGGCCGAATACGTCATAGCGTGCGACGTTGAGCACCGCGCGTTCGACGTCTTCGGCGGCCAGTTGGCCTTCCGGGTAGAGCAGGCCGAGCTTCTGGATTTCCTGGTGGGCGGCCAGCAGGTTGCCTTCGACCTTGTCGGCCATCCATTGCAGGGTGGCGTTGTCGGCCCGCTGGTTCTGGCGGGCCAGGCGCATGCCGACCCAGGCGGGCAGGCGGGTGCGTTCGATGTTGGCGATGTCGACCATCATGCCGCCGCGGCCCAGGGCCTGGACCCAGCGGCTTTCGCGGGTGGCCTTGTCCAGGCGCGGCAGGGCGATGAGGACGAGCGTATCGGGGTTGTCCGCCTGTTTCTCGGCCTGTTCGGCCAGGCGGGCCAGCGTGTCGGCGCCCGTCTTGCCGGGCTTGCCGGTGGGGATCTTGATTTCCAGGATGCGGCGGTCGCCGAACAGGGACACGCTTTGCGTGGCGGCAGTGACCGAGCTCCAGTCGCTGCGCGCGTCCATCACCATCGACAGGCGGTCGGTGTAGCCGGCGTTGCGGCCGGCGGCGCGCAGGGCGTCGACGGTTTCGGTGACCAGGAGCGGCTCGTCGCCGGACACCGTGTACAGCGGGGCCAGGCGGTTGCCCGCCCGCTGCAGGTGATCAGCCAGCCGATCCGCGTCCAGGGGTTGTGCCATCGGTCAGCGCAGGTTGGCCGGATCGGTGGTGGACGGCGTCTGCCACGGGGCCGGCGTGGCGCGTTGTGCCGGGGCGGTCGGGTCGTACAGCGGAATTTCGCCGTCTTCGCCGCGCTGTTCGCGGGTTTCGAACGCCTTGCGCACTTCGGGGGCGGTCATGCGGCGCAGCAGGCGCGCCACGAGATCGCGTTGCATGGAGTTGTACAGGGTTTCGATCTGGCCCTGCTTGGCCTGGACGATCTGGTCGTCGTAGGGCATTTCGCGGAAGATCGACAGCGTGGTGTCCGGGATCAGGGCGCGGCCCTTGTCGTCGATCAGGCGGAAGGTGTAGTTGATGCCGAGTTCGTATTCCTCGACACGGCCCTGGGCATTGAGCGACACCTCGCGCAGCGTGCGGTCGTTGGCGACCTGCTGCAGGATGGCCTGCGCTTCCTTGGGCGAGGAGACCAGCTTGGTGTTGGGCGAGGCCGCGCGCAGGGCGCGGCGCACGTCGGCGCCAAACAGGGTGTTGTCGGGAAT
This sequence comes from Achromobacter sp. DH1f, assembly GCF_000633435.1. NCBI lineage: Bacteria > Pseudomonadati > Pseudomonadota > Betaproteobacteria > Burkholderiales > Alcaligenaceae > Achromobacter > Achromobacter sp. DH1f. Next base: position 12,815 of record NZ_AYMF01000004.1, read on the forward strand.
GCCGATGTACAGCGTATCGAACGGCAGAGGCGTAACGCCCCGCAGCGTGAAGCCGCAGGCCGTCAGCAGCATGAACAGCGCCAGGCAGGCGCCGCGCAGCAGCCAGGATTGGCGGGGGGAGTGCGTTTGTTGCCCGGCGAAGTACATGCTTGACCTCATCAGCCTACGACGTTGACCAGTTTGCCCGGGACCACGATAACCCGCTTGGGCGGGCGGCCTTCCAGGTAGCGGGCGACTTCTTCCTGGGCGGCGGCGAGCTGTTCGATCTCTTCCTTGGCGGCCTTGGCGGCCACGCGGATCGAGCCGCGCAGCTTGCCGTTGACCTGCAGCATCAGTTCGATTTCGTCCGCCACCAGCGCGGCTTCGTCGACGTGCGGCCACGGCGCATCGAGCAGGTCGCCCAGCTCTTTGGCGTAGCCCAGGTCTTGCCACAGGTGCCAGGTGATGTGCGGCACCACCGGGTACAGCACGCGCAGCAGCACGCCCAGCGTTTCCGTGTAGGCGGCGTCGGCGTGGGCGCCTTCGGGCAGCTTGGCATCGTCGATGGCGTTCAGCATCTTCATGCACGCCGACACGACGGTGTTGTACTGGATGCGCTGGTAGTCGTAGTCGGCCTGCTTGAGCAGGTTGTAGACCTCGCGGCGCAGATCCTTCACGGGGGCGGGCGCGTCGGCCCAGTTGGCGCCGGCCGCCAGGCCGCGGGCGACCGTGTCGCGCTGCGCGTAGCTGATGGACCACAGGCGGCGCAGGAAGCGGTTCGAGCCTTCGACGCCGGAATCGGACCACTCGAGCGTCTGCTCGGGCGGGCTGGCGAACATGACGAACAGGCGTGCGGTGTCCGCGCCCAGCGTGTCGATCAGCGATTGCGGATCGACGCCGTTGTTCTTGGACTTGGACATGGTGCCCACGCCGCCATAGGTGATGTCGGAACCGTCGGACTTGAGCTTGGCGCCGGTGATGGCGCCGCGGGCGTCATAGACGTTTTCGACTTCTTCGGGCCAGAAGTATTCGATGCCGCCCTGGGCGTTCTTGCGCGAGTAGATGTGGTTCAGCACCATGCCCTGGCACAGCAGCTTGGTGAAGGGCTCGTCGAAATTGAGCAGGCCCATGTCGCGCATGACCTTGGTCCAGAAGCGGGCGTACAGCAGGTGCAGGACCGCGTGCTCGATGCCGCCGATGTACTGATCCATCGGCATCCAGTAGTCGTTGCGCGCATCGACCATGGCGGTGTTGTTGCCCGGCGACGTGTAGCGCATGAAGTACCAGGACGAGTCCACGAAGGTGTCCATCGTGTCCGTTTCGCGCCGCGCGGGTTTGCCGCAGCTGGGGCAGGCGCAGGACAGGAAGGCTTCGTTCTTGGTCAGCGGGTTGCCGCTGCCATCGGGGATCAGGTCGTCGGGCAGCACGACCGGCAGGTCTTTTTCAGGGACCGGCACGGGGCCGCAATCGGCGCAGTGGATGATGGGGATCGGGGTGCCCCAGTAGCGCTGGCGCGAGATGCCCCAGTCGCGCAGGCGCCAGGTGGTCTGCTTTTCGCCCAGGCCTTGCGCGCCCAGGTCGACGGCGATGGCGTCCACGGCTTCTTTGTGCGACAGGCTGTCGTACTTGCCGGAATTTATCGTGCGGCCGGCTTGTTTGTCGCCGTACCATTCCTGCCAGCCATCGGTGGAATAGGCCTTGCCGGCCACGTCCACGACCTGGCGGATCGGCAGGTTGTATTTCTTGGCGAAGGCGAAGTCGCGTTCGTCGTGGGCGGGCACACCCATGACGGCGCCGTCGCCGTAGGTGATCAGCACGTAGTTGCCGACCCAGACTTCGATCGCGTCGCCGGTGACCGGGTGGGTCACGGTCAGGCCGGTGGGCATGCCTTCTTTTTCGCGCGTGGCCAGCTCGGCTTCGGTGGTGCCGCCCAGCTTGCATTGCTCGATGAAGGCGGCCAGGGCCGGGTTGGACTGCGCGGCGTGCGTGGCCAGGGGGTGTTCGGGCGCCACGGCGCAGAAGGTCACGCCCATGATGGTGTCGGCGCGGGTGGTGAAGACGTACAGCTTGCCGTCCTGGATCAGCTGGCCGTCCTGGCCGGCGATCTGGTGCGGGAAGGCAAAGCGCAGGCCTTCGGACTTGCCGATCCAGTTTTCCTGCATCAGGCGCACGCGCTCGGGCCAGCCGGGCAGGTCGTTCTGGACGGCGCCGAGCAGTTCGTCGGCGTAGTCGGTGATGCGCAGGTAGTAACCGGGGATCTCGCGCTTTTCAACCGGCGCGCCCGAGCGCCAGCCGCGGCCGTCGATGACCTGTTCGTTGGCCAGCACGGTCTGGTCGACCGGGTCCCAGTTGACGACCTGGGTCTTGCGGTAGGCGACGCCCTTTTCGAGCATCTTCAGGAACAGCCACTGGTTCCATTTGTAGTATTCGGGGTCGCAGGCGCACATTTCGCGCGACCAGTCGATCGCCAGGCCCATCGACTTCATCTGCTTCTTCATATAAGCGATGTTGTCGTAAGTCCACTTGGCGGGCGGCACCTTGGACTTGATGGCGGCGTTCTCGGCCGGCATGCCGAAGGCGTCCCAGCCCATCGGCATCAGGACGTTGTAGCCCCGCATGCGCAACTGGCGGGCCATCATGTCGTTGATGGTGTAGTTGCGCACGTGGCCCATATGCAGCTTGCCGCTGGGGTAGGGCAGCATCGAGCAGGCGTAGAACTTCGGCTTCTCGGAGCCGTCCGGGTTCTTTGCGTGTTCTTGGACCAGATAGGCGTCGCGGGCCTGCCAGTCTTGGTGGGCGGCCGCTTCGACGGTAGTGGGGAGGTAACGTTCCTGCATGGGCTCGTGCGCGATGGCGAAAAAAGGGTGAGCCGCCTTCGCGCACGGGGCGCGGGGGCGGTCAAAACCCCTGATTATAGGAGGTGCTAGGCGCGGATAGGGGACGGGGCCGTTTCCGGGATGCGGGCACTGGCCGCCAGCATGCCATACGCCAGGGTGATGGCCCCGAGAACGGCGCCCGCGGTGACCACGCCGGGCCAGCCAAAATGGGAGTACAGCCAGGACGATACCAGCGATCCGGTGGCCCCGCCGATGAAATAGCTGGTCATGTAGCCGGCCGTCAGGCGGCTGCGGGCTTCGGGGCGCAGGCGGTACAGGGAACTGGTGTTGGTGACGTGAACGCCCTGGATCGCCAGGTCCTGGATCAGGATGCCGGCCAGCAGGGCGATCACCGAGGCCTGGCCGAAGGCCATCAGGCCCCAGGAGGCCAAGAGGAGCAGCAGGCCGACCCGGGTGGCCTGGTTGCCCAGGCCGCGGTCGGCCAGCCGGCCGAAGCGGTTGGCGGCATAGGCGCCGGCAGCGCCGGCCAGGCCGAACAGCCCGATCGTAGTGTTGTTGAACTGGTAGGGCGGGCTGGACAGCAGGAAGGTCAGGGGCGTCCAGAGCATGCTGAAGGCGGCAAACAGCAGAAAGCCCAGCAGCGAACGGCCGCGAAACAGAGGTTCTTCGGCGTACATGCGAAAGATCGAGCCCAGCAGCTGCGGGTAGCTCATGCCGGCCTGGGCCTGGTGGCGCGGCAGCACCTTCCAGAGCGCGCAGGACATGCCCAGCATCAGGATGGCGGCCACCCAGTAGACGGTGCGCCAGCTGCCCAGGTCGGCCAGCGCGCCGGCCACCGTGCGGGCCAGCAGGATGCCCAGCAGCAGCCCGCTCATGACGGTGCCCACGGCCTTGCCGCGCTCGTGCGGCGCGGCCAGCGTGGCCGCGAACGGCACCAGGATCTGCGCCACCACCGACAGCATGCCGGTGATGGCGGTGCCCAGCATCAGCGTCAGGATGTCCGGGGCGAAGGCGGACACCAGCAGCCCGCCGGCCGACAGGAAGCTCATCAGCACGATCAGGCTGCGCCGCTCGAACATGTCGCCCAGGGGCACCAGCAAGAGCAGGCCGACCGCGTAGCTGAGCTGCGCGGTCATGACGATGCTGCCGGCGGCGGCGGTGGACAGCGAAAACTGCTGGCTGATGGTGTGCAGCAGCGGCTGCGCGTAATAGTTGCTGGCGACGGCCAGGCCGGTGGCGACCGACATCAGCAGGATGACGGGCGCGGTGAGTGTGGCGGGCTGAGCGGTGCGGGAGGCGGAGTTCATGCGAAGTAATGCGTGGATGAAGATCCGGGCAAGCGGGGCCCGGTGGAAAAGCGCCGGTTCAGGCGCCGACGCCGCCAGGGGTTTCCTGGTCGTGCGGGATCAGCAGTTTTTTCAGCAGGCCGGCCATCTGGCGGCGTTCGGCGGCGGTCAGCGGCGCGAGCAGGGTGTCGAGTTCGCGCAGGTAGTCCTTGAGCACCAGCTTGATGACCCGCAGGCCTTCGGCGGTGAGCGCCACGATGACGCCGCGGCGGTCTTCGGGGTTGGGCGTGCGCGCCAGGAGGCCGGCCTGTTCCAGGCGGTCCAGGCGGTTGGTCATGGCGCCGGAGGTCAGGAGCAGCGCGTCCACCAGCTTTTGCGGATTCATCGCGTGGGGCGCGCCGGTGCGGTACAGCGTGGCCAGCACGTCGAATTCGCCCTGGTGCAGGTTGTAGCGCTTGAAGGCTCGGTTCACGTCGCGCACCGCGAAGGCGTTGAAACGGAACACGCGGCTGACGACGCTCATGGGGGCGGTGTCCAGGTTGGGGCATTCCTGGCCCCATTGCGACAGCACCAGATCGACCAGATCGTTCATGATGGTTTGATGTGAAGTTTCTTAACGTAAAGATAAATTCTAGCAGCTTGGCTCCGGGTCATGCAAAGCGAGGGGGGGACGGCGACAGCGCCCGGACGGCGCGCGGCGTCAGGGGCAGCGATCTGGCCGCGCAAAAAAAGAAAGGGCCCGCCCCTTGCGGAGCAGGCCCTTTCCGGCTTGACCGGATACTCGCGCGAGAATTACTGCGCGGCGTCCTTCAGCTTCTTGAGCGGGCGAACCTTCACCTTGACCGAAGCCGGCTTGGCGGGGAACCAGCGCTCTTCACCGGTGAACGGATCCTTGCCGAAGCGCTTGGCCTTGGCGGGAACCTTCTGCACGGCAACCTTGAACAGGCCGGGCAGCGTGAATTCGCCAGCGCCCTTCTTGTCCACGGAGCTCAGCACCGAGGTTTCCAGGCTGGCCAGGACGGCCTTGACCGACTTGGCTTCAACGCCGGACTGCTCGACGATGTAGGCGATCAGCTGGGTCTTGTTCAGAGCAGCCTTGATAGCCTTGGGGGCGGCAGCGACCTTCTTGGCGGCAACGACCTTCTTGGCTGCCGGCTTCACTGCGGGTTTGGCGGCGGTAGCCTTCTTTGCGGGCGCCTTGACGGCGGGCTTGGTGACTTTCTTGGCAGGAGCTTTTGCTTTCGTGGCCATGGTCAAAATCCGTATGTTGAGGACATTGGGGCAGCGCGCGCCGAATATCGGCGTTTGACGCTACGCGCCCGATGATAGCGGAACCTCGGCGGTTTTTGCGCCTTTCTACAGGCCTTTCGATCAATGTTTGTTGTTTTCCACGCAGAAAAACCCTTTCTGCAAGGGCTCGCGCAAAATGTCGTGACAATCACAGCGATTTTTTCAATGCCGCGCGCGGCGCGAAAAGTGCTTGATTGAAGGGGTTTTGAACCATCCGGGCGCAACGTGTTCCAATGCATCGCGGCGCGCATCGGCAGGATCGGGCGGCGGCCTGGCGGTTGCCGTCTGCCGGCCACCCTGCGCGTCATCCCCACCCCGCATGGAAGTGAAGCAGCTATATGTTGATGAAGAAGTTGGCGGCGAGCCTGCTCGTTGCGACCGCGTGTATGTCAGGCGCCATGGCGCAATCGATGCCCCAGCCGGCGCTGTCGGCCAAGGCCTGGCTGTTATTGGATGAGACCAGCGGGCAGGTGATCGCCTCGCAAGGCGCCAACACCCGGATCGAGCCGGCGTCGCTGACCAAGATCATGACGGCGTACGTGGTGTTCAGCGCGCTGCACGACAAGGAAATCTCGCCCGACCAGAAGGTGACCATCTCGACGCGGGCCTGGAAGGTGCCGGCGGGCAGTTCGAAGATGTTCCTGGAACCCGGGTCGAAGGTGTCGGTGGACCTGCTGCTGCGCGGCCTGATGATCCAGTCGGGCAATGATGCCGCCATCGCGCTGGCCGAAGCCGTATCGGGCAGCGTCGAGGCCTTCGTGGCCCGCATGAACGACACGGCCGTGAAACTGGGCCTGCACGGCACGCATTTCGCCAGCCCGCACGGCCTGCCGGACCCGGGCACGTATTCCACGGTCAGCGACCTGTCGATCCTGGCCACGCGGTTCATCCGCGACTATCCCGAGCTGTACAAGTCCTACGATTCGGCCAAGACGTTTACGTATAACAATATTACCCAGCCCAACCGCAATCGCCTGTTGTGGCTGGACCCCAGCGTCGACGGCCTGAAGACCGGCCATACCGAGGCGGCGGGCTATTGCATCGTGGCCACCGCGCGGCGCCCGAACGGCACGGACCCGCGGCGCCTGGTGACGGTGGTGGTGGGCACGGCGTCGGACAAGCTGCGCACGCAGGAAAGCCGCGAGCTGCTGGAATGGGGCTTCCAGGGCTTCAAGACCGTCAAGCTGTACGCCAAGGGCCACCCGGTGGCCACGCCCGAGGTCTGGAAGGGCCAGGCCGACACGCTGAAAGCGGGCTTTGCGCGCGATGCCTATGTGACGGTGCCGGCGGGCGCCAAGGTCGAGTCGGTCTGGACGCCGCAGGATCCGCTGGTGGCGCCCATCGCGGCGCAGGCCACGGTGGGCTCGCTGCGCGTGATGGTCGACGGCAAGCCGGCCATGCAATTTCCGGTGGTGGCGCTGGAGCCTGTGGCCGAAGCCGGATTTGTCGGCCGCACGTGGGATTCCCTTCGCCTGTGGTGGCGCGGCTAGCGGCAATATCGATGAGCGGGCGGGGCATTTAGTGTAAAAAATGCCTTGGCCGGGGCACTGTGCGCCGGATCTTCAGGTTGCCCCTCCATGTCCCGCAACGCCCGTTTTCGCCAGCAACTGCAGCATGCCACCCTGATGCACGCCATGTCGGCGCACAATCCCTTGTCGGCCAGGCTGGCGGCCGACGCAGGATTCGACGCGATCTGGGGCAGCGGCTTCGAACTGTCGGCCAGCTATGCGGTGCCGGATGCCAACATCCTGTCGGCCGGCCAGCATCTGGACATGATGCGGGCCATCGCCGCCGTCGTCGATATCCCCGTCATTGCGGACATCGACACGGGTTTCGGCAACGCCATCAACGTGGCCTATGCCGTGCCGCAATACGAAGCGGCGGGCGTGTCGGCCGTGGTGATGGAAGACAAGACCTTTCCCAAGGACACCAGCCTGCGCGCCGACGGCCGGCAGGAACTGGTGCGCACGGAAGAATTCCAGGGCAAGATCGAAGCGGCCTGCGCCGCACGCCGCGACCCGGATTTCTGCGTCATTGCGCGCACCGAGGCGCTGATCGCCGGCCTGGGCCAGGCCGAGGCGCTCGCGCGCGCCTCGGCTTATGAAGCCGCCGGCGCCGACGCCATCCTGATCCATTCCAAGCAGACCACGCCCGACGAAGTGCTGGCCTTCATCGCGGCCTGGCAGGGCCGCGTGCCGCTGGTGCTGGTGCCCACGGCGTACCCGCAATTGCGCGAGGCCGACATCCAGGCGCTGGGCAAAGTCGGGCTGGTGATCTACGGCAACCATGCGATCCGCGCGGCCGTGGGGGCCATGCGCGACGTGTTTGCCCGCATCCGGCACGATGGCGGCATCCATGCCGTGGATGCGGCGTTGCCGACGGTGCGCGATATCATCGCCCTTCAAGGTGACGCGGGCATGCGCGAGCTGGAACGCAAGTTCCTGCGGTGAACGCGTTGCCATTCGAAGAAAAACCAGGGGTGGGGCAATGGGGGCGGTAGGACGCAGGGCGTGGCTGGCGCGCAGGTTTGGCGATTGGGTGCCGGAAGTGGGCGCCGTGACGCTGCGCGCGGACCTGGCCGCCGGCCTGCTGGGCGCCTTGCTGGTGCTGCCGCAGGGCGTGGCGTTTGCCACGCTGGCGGGATTGCCGCCGCAATACGGCCTGTATTCGGCCATCGTTCCCTGTATTGTCGCGGCGCTGTTCGGCTCCAGCCGCCACGTCATGTCCGGTCCCACCAATGCGAATTCACTGGCGTTGTTCGCGGTGCTGACGCCGCTGGCGGTGGCGGGCAGCCCCGGCTATATCGAGCTGGCGCTGGCCGTGACGGTGCTGGTCGGGCTGATGCAGTGGCTGGTGGGCGCCTTGCGCCTGGGCTCGCTGGCGCACTTCATTTCACCGTCGGCGCTGTTTGGCTTCACCAGCGGTGCGGCGTTGCTGATCGCCGTACATGCGCTGAAAGATGCGCTGGGCCTGCCGGCGCCCGCTTCGCACGGGGCCGGCACGCTGCTGGCCAGCGTGGTGGCCAACGCCGATCAGATCCAGATTGGCGCGGTGCTGGTAACGGCCGTAACGCTGGCTGCTGCGCTGCTGGTCAAGCGCTGGGACAAGCGCAAGCCCTACATGCTGGCGGGCCTGGCGGCGGGCGCGCTGGCCGCGGCCGCGTTCAATGCCTTGACGGCGCAGCACGGCGCGGCGCCGGTGCCGGTGCTGGGCGACCTGGCGCAACCCTGGCCGCCATTCCATGTGCCCAGCGTCGACTGGCGCGCGCTACCCGACCTGCTCAGCCTGGCGTTTGCGTTGACCATCGTGGCCCTGGCGCAGTCGATTTCCATCGCCAAGGCGGTGGCCGCGCGCTCGGGTCAGCGCATCGACGCCAATCGTGAATTCGTCGGGCAGGGCCTGTCGAATGTGGTGGGGGGATTCTTTTCCTGCTATCTGTCCTGCGGTTCGTTGAACCGCTCGATTCCCAACTTCGAGGCGGGCGCCCGCACGCCGCTGGCCTCGGTGTTTTCGGCCTTGCTGTTGATGGCGCTGGTGGCGTTGACCGGACCCTTGCTGGCGCAGATTCCCCATGCGGCCATTGCCGGCCTGCTGTTGCTGGTGGCCTGGACCTTGCTGGACGTGCCGCGCTGGCGGCAGTTGATCCGCACGCAGCCGGGTGAAAGCGCGATTGCCGCGGCCACATTGGCCGCCACCGTCACCATTCGCATGGAAGTGGCCATCTTGCTGGGCACCGTGCTGTCGCTCATGGTGTATCTGCACCGCACCTCGCGGCCGGCGATGCGCACGATGGGCTTCGATTCGCGCGGGCTGGACCGCCGCTTCGTGGTGCTGGAGGCGCCGCGCCATGGCACAGGCAATGCGCCGCTCGATACGCTGCCGGAATGCCCGCAGCTCAAGCTGCTGCGCATGGAAGGATCGGTCTATTTCGGCGCCGCCGCGCATGTGGCGCAGCGCTTGCAGGAATTGCGCACGGGGCCGGATGCGCCACGGCATCTGCTGGTCATGGCCAAGAGCATGAACTTCATCGACCTGGCCGGCGCCCAGGTCTGGGACGACGAACTGGCGGCGCGACGGGCCATGGGCGGCGACCTGTATTTCCATCGGCCGCGGCCCGAAGTGCTGGCCATGTGGCGCCGCACGGGCTTTCTGGACAGGCTGGGCGCCGACCACGTGTTTCCCGACAAAGCCACGGCGCTGCACGCCATCTACGCCAAGCTGGATCGCGGCATCTGCGCAGGCTGCCAGGCCAAGGTGTACTGGGAATGCCAGCCGGACAGCCCGCAGTCTGGCGGTTGAGCGCAGGCGCGCCTCAAGCGTGCGGCGATTCGGTACCCAGGTAGGCGGCCTTGACCCGTTCGTCGGCCGCGATGGCGGCGGGCGGGCCTTCGGCCAGCAGGCTGCCGCGCACCAGTACCGCGATGCGATCGGCATGCTTGAAGACGACATCCAGGCTGTGTTCGGTGAACAGCACCGCCATGCGTTGGGTGTCGGCCAGTTCGCGTGTCAGGCGCATCAGCGCATGGCGTTCGTTGGTGGCCATGCCGGCGGTGGGCTCGTCCATCAGCAGCAGGCGTGGCCGGTGCGCCAGCGCCATCGCCAGTTCCACCCGCTTGACCTCGCCATAGGCCAGCACGCCGCAGGGCGTGGCGGCCTGATTGGCCATCTGCACCTGCGCCAGCAGGGCGTGGGCTTCGTCGACCGCATGTGCGGCGGCGCGTCGCCAGGGGCGAAACAGCAGGCGGTCGCGCGACAGCAGCGCGGTCTGCACGTTTTCCAGCACGGTCATCGAACGGAAGGTGGCGGCGGTTTGAAACGTGCGGCCCACGCCCAGCCGGCAGATCCGGCCGGCCGCCAGACCCACCAGTTCGTGGCCGTCCAGGCACACGGACCCGGCATCAGGGCGCAATTGACCCCCCAGCGCATTGAAGCAGGTGGATTTGCCGGCGCCGTTCGGGCCGATCAGCGCCAGCATCTGGCCGGCGTCCAGGTCGAACGAGACATCGGCCAGCGCGTCGATGCCGCCGAACGACTTGCGCAGGTGGCGCACCTGGAGCAGGGGGGCGCTCATGTGGACCTCCGGCGCAGGCGCCGGGCCGCGCCGGCCAGGCCTTCGGGAAAGAGCATGACCAGCGCCAGGATGGCCAGGCCCAATACCGCGTGCCAGTACTCGGTGCTGCGGGCCGCCACGTCCTGTAGCCAGGTGTAGGCCGCGGCGCCGACCAGCGGGCCGGCCAGCGTCTGCAAGCCGCCCAGCAGCACCATCACCAGCCCATCGACCGAGCGGCTGACGCTGAGCGCATCGGGGGCGATGCTGCCCTTCGAGAACGCATACAGCGAGCCCGCCAGCCCCGCCGCCAGCGAGGCCGCGACAAAGCCCGCCCATTGGATGCGGCGCGTATCCATGCCCAGCGCCTCGGCCCGCAAGGCGGAATCGCGCACGCCGCGCAGGGCGTAGCCCAGCGGCGCAAACGCCAGCCGCCGCAGCCACCAGACGCCCAGCACGCACAGCGCCAGCGTCACGTAGTAGAAGCCCGGCCCTTGGGTCAGCCAGCGCGAGGGCCACAGGCCGATCAGGCCGTTGCTGCCGCCAGTCACGTCGTCCCATTGATAGGCCGTTGCCCACAGGATCTGCGCCACCGCCAGGGTCAGCATGGCCAGGTACACGCCCGACAGGCGCACGCAGAACCAGCCGAACAGCAGCGCGCCCAGCGCGGCCGCGAAGGGGCCCAGCAACAGCGCGGCTTCCATCGGTAGCGCCGCCATTTTCAGAAGCAGCGCCGCACCGTAGGCGCCCAGGCCGAACCAGGCGGCGTGGCCGAAGGTGGTCATGCCGGCCAGCCCGGTCAGGAAATGCAGGCTGGCCGCGAACAGGGCGGCGATCAGCACTTCGGTCAAGAGAATGCCCAGGTAGGGCCACTGTGCCGCCGCCAGCGGCGCCAGCACCAACAGCGCCAGCAGCGCGCCATAGGCCAGCCGCACGCGGCGGCCGGCGGGGGCGAGGGGCGGCTCGGCGGCCGGGGCCTGCGACGACGGCGCGGGCGGCTTGCCGAGCAGGCCCCAGGGGCGGGCCACCAGCACCACCGCCATGACGGCGAATTCGGCCAGCAAGGTCAGCTTGGACAGGTTGAAGGCCCACGGCCCGATCTGCACCTGGCCGATGAAGACGAACACGGCCTTGACGCAGCAGATCAGCAGCGCTGCCAGGAAGGCGCCAGGAATCGAGCCCAGCCCGCCCACCACCACGACCACGAAGGCGCTGGCGATGATTTCCAGGTCCAGCCCCAGCGTGGCGGGCACGCGCGGCGCGGCCAGCGCGCCGCCCAGTCCGGCCAGGAACGCGCCCAGGGTGAAGGCGGACGTGAACAGCCAGGCCTGGTTGACGCCCAGCGCGGCCAGCATGTCGCGGTTTTCGGCCGCGGCGCGCAGCAGGCGGCCCCAGCGGGTGCGCATCAGCAGCAGCCACAGCAGGCCCAGCACCACGGGGCCGGCGGCGATCAGCAGCAGGTCGTATTGGGGAAAGCGGCGGCCCAGGATGTCGACGGCGCCGGACAGGCCCGGCGCGCGTGCCGAGAACAGGTCTTCAGGCCCCCACAGCGCCAGCGCGGCGTCGCCGATGACCAGCACCAGGGCAAAAGTGGCCAGCAGCGGAAACAGTTCGGGGGCGCGGTACAGGCGCTTGAGCACCAGCAGTTCGGCGGCCGCCCCGACCAGGCCGGTGGCCAGCGCCGCCAGCAGCAGGCCGGCCCAGTAGCCCGGGCCGTCGCCGAAGTAGCGAGTGAAGGTCCACGCCAGGTACACGCCCAGCATGTAGAACGAGCCGTGCGCGAAATTCACCACCCGCGTGACGCCGAAGATCAGCGACAGGCCGGCGGCCACCAGGAACAGCGCGCTGGCGTCGGCCAGGCCGTTGAGCAGCTGCGAGAGCAGCCCGGACAGGCTCATCGGGGCCGGCGCGTCAGTGGGCGGGGCGCATCTTGCGCACTTGTTCGTCCTGCGGCTGCAGGCGCGCGCCGTCGATATAGGCGAAGTCCTTCATGATGCCCTTGCCGTCTTCCACGGCGGTGACGCCGACGTACACGCCCATGGTCGACTGGTGGTCGATCTTGCGGTACTGGATGGGGCCGTAGGGGGTATCCACCTTCAGGCCGGCGAAGGCGTCGACGAGCTTTTCGGTGTCGACCTGGCCCGCGGCCTTCAGGCCCTGGGCGATCGACATGAGCGAGGCGTAGCCGACCACCGAGCCGACCTTGGGCGTTTCGTTGTAGCGCTTGCGGTAGGCCTCGACGAAGGTCTTGTTGGCCGGGGTGTCGATGGCGTACCAGGGGTAGCCGGTGACGATCCAGCCGGTAGGCGTGTCGGCGCCCAGGGGTTCCAGGTATTCGGGTTCGCCGGACAGCACCGAGACCACGGCGCGATTCTCGAACAGGCCGCGGGTGTTGCCTTCGCGCACGAAGCGCGTGAGGTCGGCGGCGAACAGCACGTTGAAGATCGCGTCCGGCTTGGCGTCGGCCAGCGCCTGCACCACGGCGCCCGCGTCCACCTTGCCCAGCGGCACGGCCTGCTCGGCGACGAATTCGACGTCGGACTGGAACGACTTCATCATGGCCTTGAAGGTGGCCACGGCGGATTGTCCGTATTCGTAGTTGGGGTAGACGATGGCCCAGCGCTTCTTGCGCAGCGCCAGCGCCTTGGGCGCCAGGGCCGCCACGTGCATCCAGGTGGATGGCCGCAGGCGATACGTATAGCGGTTGCCTTCCTGCCAGGTGATCTTGTCCGTCAGCGGCTCGGCGGCCAGGAAGAACACCTGCTGCTGCTTGGCGAAGTCGGTCAGGGCCAGTCCGGTGTTGGACAAAAAGCCGCCGAACAGCAGGTCCACCTTTTCGCGCGCCAGCAGTTCTTGCGCCGCGCGTACCGAGTCGCCCGGATTGCCGTTGTCATCGCGCGAGATCACTTCCAGTTTGCGGCCCAGCACGCCGCCTGCCGCGTTGACCTCTTCCACGGCCAGCTGCCAGCCCTTTTTGTAGGGGCCCAGGAAGGCGGGGATGGCCTTGTAGCTATTGATCTCGCCGATGCGGATCGGCGGTTCCGTGTCTTTGGCGGACGCGACCGGAGTCAGCGCCAGGGCCAGGAGCGCGGGGGCAAGCGCGCGGCGCAGCAGGGTCAGGCAGGGACGGAGCATGGCGGGTATCGCAGGCTGGAGGGCTTGAATGAAGCCGCGCTGGGCAGGGTGACGATGGCCGGCGCGGGGTCGGTTTCGGCCCAATTGAAGCATGGGCGACGCCGCTCGCCAAGGAAAACGGGCCATCCTGGGAAAAACGCCAAGGGGGCGCCGCGCCAGGCGCCAATGAAAAAGGCCCTGCGATGCAGGGCCTTTTCGACTTACGGAATACCGGCTGAATTACTTCAGCTTGGTTTCCTTGTAGTCCACGTGCTTGCGAGCGACCGGATCAAATTTCTTGATCAGCATCTTCTCGGGCATGTTGCGCTTGTTCTTGGTGGTCGTGTAGAAATGACCCGTGCCGGCAGTCGACTCGAGCTTGATCTTTTCGCGGATACCTTTGGCCATGTCGTGCTCCTAGTATGTCAGATTGGCGGGGGGCCGATTAGGCCAGTTCGCCGCGGGCACGCATGTCGGCCAGCACGGCGTCGATGCCGTTCTTGTCGATCGTGCGAATGGCCTTGGCCGAGACGCGCAGACGCACCCAGCGGTTTTCGCTTTCAACCCAGAACCGGCGCGATTGCAGGTTGGGCAGGAAGCGACGCTTGGTCTTGTTGTTCGCGTGCGAAACATTGTTGCCCACCATCGGGCCTTTGCCGGTCACTTGGCATACGCGTGCCATGGATGCACCTCTTTATGTCGTTCTTGCGCGCATCGCCGGGGGGGTAGACAGGGTTTCAGCCGCCGGGCTGTGGACGCTGCATGCTGCAGCATTCTGCCGGCCACCCAGTCTTAGTGGATGAGGGGGAATCTGGAAAACCGGGATTTCGCCCAGTGCCTGGGATTCCGCCCAGTGCTTATACCCGCTGCCTGCCATCCGCCTGCACAAAACGCGGTTTGGGGGTCAGAGTGTTGAACTACAAAGCATAGTAGTCCAGCACGGGAAACTTCATGTGAAGACGTAGATTCTAATACGAAAAAGCCAAACAAATCAAGCGGTAGGGCTAGGCGGTGTGCGATTGCGCCACGCGGCCGGAAATCCAGGACAGGCAGGCGCAGGTCGCCAAGGTGGTCGTCAGGGGCAGCGCGCTGTCGGTCTGCCAGGCGCTGACGGCAAAGCCCGCCAGGGCGCCGCAGGACAGTTGAAGCGTCCCCAATAGCGCCGATGCGGCGCCCAGGCGCTTGCCCTGGTCCGACAGCGCCAGCGCCGCCGAATTGGGATTGACGAAGCCCTGGCTGCCCATATAGCAGATCAGGCAGGCCATCAGCAGCGGCAGCGTCATCCAGCCGACCAGGGTCAGGCCGACCGCAGCCAGGCTGGCCGCGGCCAGCGTGGTCAGGGCGCGGCGCTGCAATTGGCGCGGGGTGTGGGTGCGCAGCAAGCGCGCGCTGATCTGCGAGCAGATGATGAGCGACAGCGCGTTGGTGCCGAACAGCAGGCCGTAGTACTTGGGATCGACGCCGTAGAGTTCGATGAAGACGCGCGGCGAGCCGATGATGTAGGCGAACATGCCGGCCTGGCCGAAGCCGCCGGCCAGGCTGTGCGACATGAAGCCGCGGTGGGCGAACAGCGACCGGTAGTTATGCAGGATGGTCTGCCAGCGCAGCGGCACGACGCGTTCAGGGGCCAGCGATTCCTTCATGATGAGGGTCACGGCAGTCATGAGCATGGCGCCGCCGGCCAGCATGACCCAGAACAGGCTGCGCCAGCTGGTGATGGCCAGCAGTTGACCGCCCGCCAGGGGCGCCAGGATGGGGGCCAGGCCCATGATGAGCATCAGCAGCGACATCGCGCGCGCCGCCTCGTGGGTTTCGTAGTGGTCGCGAATGACCGCGCGCGGAATGACGATGCCGGCCGCGCCGCCCATCGCCTGCACCACGCGCCAGCCGGTCAGCGCTTCGACCGAGCCGGCCAGGGCGCAGCCCAGCGACGCAATCATGAACAGCGCCAGGCCCACCATCAGCGGCGGTTTGCGGCCAAAGCGGTCGGCCATGGGGCCGTAGAACACCTGCGCCAGCGCCAGGCCGATCAGGTAGGCGGCCAGCGTGCGTTCGACATCGCCACGCGGCACCCCCAGGTTCGCCGCGATCGTGGGGAACGCCGGCAGGTACATGTCGATGGCGAAGGGACCGATTGCCGTCAGGGCGCCCATGAGAATGAGCCAGCCCGGCAGGGAGCCGCGGGATGAGAGTGTTGGGGGCATGTGGATCGCGAAGGGTCGCGCGGGGAACACGGCGCGAGGGACAGGGCGCGTCGGGCTTTATTGCACGATTTGCGCCAAGCCAACGACTGTATCACGGGGCACCTTACACGCAAATTGCAATAGATTTCCGATACAGTTCGACGTGTCCGTACGTATTTCAGAGGAGATGCTGTGAGTCCTTTGTTGTCTGTTGTGGAACGCAAGCTCCAGGCCTTGCCCGTGACCGTTCAGCTGGTGCTGCCCGACGGCACCGTGGTGGGGCCGCCGGACCCGCAGGTCCGATTCGTCACGCATGACAAGACGGCGCTGGCCCATCTGGCCGAAGGCGCGGTGGGCGTGCTGGGGCAGGATTACGTCGAAGGCCGCATCGATATCGAAGGTTCGATGCGCAACGTGATGGCGGCGGCGTCGGCGATGCTGCCGGGGTCGCCGGTGGATGCGGCGCGCGGCGGCTGGCTGACGGAACTGGTGCGCAAGGTGATGTCGGTGTGGCGCCATTCGGTCGAGCGCGACGCGCGCCAGATCGAGTTTCACTACGATCTTTCCGACGATTTCTACGCTTTGTGGTTGGACCCGCGCCGGGTCTATTCCTGCGCCTACTACCGCACGGCGGACATGAACCTGGCCCAGGCGCAAGAGGCCAAGCTCGACCACATCTGCCGCAAGCTGCGCCTGCAGCCGGGCGAGCGTTTCCTGGATGTGGGCGCCGGCTGGGGCGGGCTGCTGCTGTGGGCGGCCGAACATTACGGCGTGGATGCCACGGGCATCACGCTGTCGCGCAACCAGCACGCCCACGTGACCAAGCTGATCCAGGACAAGGGCCTGTCGGGCCGGGTGCGGATGGAACTGCTGGACTACCGCAAGCTGGACGAGGCGGCGCCGTTCGACAAGATTGCGTCGGTGGGCATGTTCGAGCACGTCGGCCGAGCCCAGCTGGAAAGCTATTTCGCCAAGCTGCGCCGCCTGCTCAAGCCGGGCGGGCTGATCATGAACCATGGCATCACCGCGGCCGGCGTCTACAACGCCGAGCTGGGCAACGGCATGGGCGAGTTCATCGAAAAGTACATTTTCCCGGGTGGCGAGCTGACGCACATCAGCGTGGTCATGGAAGCCATGACCAACGGCGGCCTGGAAGAGGTGGACGTGGAAAACCTGCGGCCGCACTACGCCCGCACGCTGTGGGCCTGGAGCGATGCGCTGGAAGCGCGCCTGCCCGAGGCCGCGCAGATCCTGAGCGGCGAGCAGGGCGCGCGTTCGCTGCGCGCCTACCGGCTGTACCTGGCCGGTTGCGCCATGGCGTTCGAGCATGGGTGGATCGCGCTGCACCAGATATTGGGTCAGCCGCCCGCGGGCGGACGGTCTGACGAACTGGACAACCCGGCCGACCTGGCCTACCCGTGGCGCCGCGACTATATGTACCGCAGCGAGGGCGGACAAAAGGCCTGAACCGCCGGTGTCGGGGCAGCGTCCGCGCCTCGATCCGTTGGCTTTCGAGGCCGGATTCGATCACGTTATTGATCGAATCCGGCCCGATTTGAAGGCTGATTTGATGCTGAATATGAGCTGAATCTGGCGTGTTTTGGGCCCGATCCGAGCACGATCCAGGGGCAATTCCGGCCCGGATTTGTCCCTCAAATGTATTTATACGAACAAAACATTAACTAAATGTATCTGCATTTTCGACAGGCGATTCCCCAGGGAAAAACGAGGAATCGCCTCTTGGGAATCCGGGTTGTCCCGCACGTTTTTTGCCCGGAATGTATCCGTTTCATTCAGGCTTGGGGTTGGGTCATGCATCAATTTCGTTTAAGATGCTGCCTTCTTCTTTCAGTTTGTTCACTTTCTGTGGGTTCTCGAAAACTCCGTTTTTGAGACTCCTGTCTTGCAAGACCCCGCACCCTGCGGATCCTCTTGTTGCTAGTGTCGGTTTGTATTGGCGGTTCTGCCCGTCTTCCGCACAACCCCCTTAGCTCCATGGCACGGCTGGTTTTCGCGCCGTCGTGTCCCTGAACCTATGGAGGCAAAAGCCAATGCGTTTCACCCCCGTCAAGACCCTGGCCGCCGCGGCCGTCTTGCTCGCCTTTGCTGGCACGGCCCAAGCCGCCGATGCCCCGCAATGCGAACTCAAGCGTCCGATCAACTTCGGCGCCATGAATTGGGAATCCAACCTGATTCTGGTCGATGTTGAACGATTCATCATGGAAAAGGGCTACGGTTGCAAAACCGAAACCCTGCCCACCGAGACCTTGCCCGCCCTGGCCGCGCTCGAGCGCGGCGACCTGGATATCAATACCGAGATCTGGCTGAACAGCGTTGCCGAACCCTGGGAGCGCGCTGAAAAGACCGGCCGCGTCAAGCGGATCGGTGACCTCTACATGGGCGGCGAGGCCTGGTACATCCCCCGCTACACGGCCGAGCGCCTGCCCGAACTGAAGTCCGCGGCCGACCTGCCGAAGTTCAAGGACAAGTTCAAGGACCCCGAGGAACCCGGCAAGGGCCGTTTCTACGGCTGCCCGGCGGGCTGGGGCTGCGAAGTCGCCAGCACCAACCTGTTCCATGCCTTGAAGCTGGATGATTCGTTCACGCTGTACTCGCCCGGCACGGGCGCGGCGCAGAAGGCGGCCCTGATGTCGGCCTACAAGCGCAAGCAGAACGTGGTGTTCTATTACTGGTCGCCCACGCCGCTGGTGGGCGCGATGGACCTGGTCAAGCTGGACCTGCCGCCCTTCGACGCCGAAAAGCACAAGTGCCTGACGTCGCCCAAGTGCGCCAAGCCCGAGCCCAGCGCCTATCCCGACAACCCCGTCTTCACGGCCGTGAACACCAAGTTCTCGCAGGAAGCGCCGGTGCTGACCGAATTCCTGTCCAAGGTCTCGGTGCCGCTGCCCGTGATGACCGAAACCCTGGCCCACATGGAAGAGTCCGGTGACGACGCTGCCGCCGTGGCCAAGTGGTTCCTGAAGACCAAGCCCGACGTCTGGAACAAGTGGGTTCCCGCTGACGTCGCCGGGCGCGTGCAAAGCGCGCTGTAACCGCCCGCCGCCATCCTCGGCGGCGCAGCCGCCCGGGCATCCTCCGCCCGGGCGCGCCGCCAGTTGGACTTTTTCCCCTTGGGATGCCCCCAAGGGGAAAAAGCCCTTCGGCCGGCACAGGGCCCGCATGCGCGGGCAATGCGCAGGAGCATTTTCTCCTGCGCCAGCGGCGCGCCCTTGCGGCGTACGCGCTGAAATGGAGTCGAAAGCATGTTTCCTGAAATTATTCCTGCCCGCCAAGTGCGGGGAGCCATCGACGGTTTCGTCGATCATCTCGTCACCAACTACGCCGACACGCTGGAAACGCTGTCGCAGCCCGTGCTGCACGCGCTGGTCTGGCTGGAGCAGCTGCTGCGCAGCTCGCCCTGGTGGGCGGTCGTGGCCGTCACTGTCGTCATCGCCTGGCTGGTCAGCCGCCGTATCGTGCTGAGCCTGGCCATGGGCGCGCTGCTGTGCGTCATCGGCGTGCTGGGCCTGTGGGACGCCGGCATGCAGACGCTGGCGCTGATGATCATGGCGGCCGGCCTGTCGGTCGTGATCGGCATTCCGCTGGGGGTGCTGATGGCACGCGTGAACTGGCTGCGTTCGATCATGCTGCCGGTGCTGGACGTGATGCAGACCATGCCCAGTTTCGTGTACCTGATCCCCGTGGTGATGCTGTTCGGCCTGGGCAAGATTCCCGCCATCATCGCCACCGTGATCTACGCCGTGCCGCCGCTGATCCGCCTGACCGACCTGGGCATCCGCCTGGTCGACCGCGAAGTGCTGGAAGCCTCGCGCGCCTTCGGCGCCAATCCGCGCCAGCAGCTGTTCGGCGTGCAGCTGCCGCTGGCCCTGCCCAACATCATGGCGGGCATCAACCAGACCACGATGATGGCGCTGTCCATGGTGGTGATCGCCTCGATGATCGGCGCGCGCGGCCTGGGCTATGAAGTCTTGCTGGGTATCAACCGTCTGGAGGTGGGCCGCGGCCTGCTGGCCGGACTGGGCATCGTGGTGCTGGCCGTGCTGTTCGACCGGATCACGCAATCGTATGGACAGCGCATGCGCATGGGAGGCCAGCGATGAGCAAGATCGAAGTCAAGAACATCTACAAGATTTTTGGACCGAATCCGAAGAAGTGGCTGAAGGCCGCCCAGGACGGCATGACCAAGGAAGCGCTGCTGGCCGAAAGCGGCCACACGCTGGGCCTGCGCGACATCAGCCTGTCGATCGACGAAGGCAGCATCTACGTCATCATGGGCCTGTCGGGCTCGGGCAAGTCGACGCTGATCCGCCACTTCAATCGCCTGATCGAGCCCAGCGCGGGCCACATCCTGGTCGATGGCGTGGACGTGGTGAGCCTGAACAAGCGTGACCTGGAGACCTTCCGCCAGAAGAAGATGAGCATGGTGTTCCAGCGCTTCGGCCTGTTTCCGCACCGCACCGTGCTGGACAACGCCGCGTACGGCCTGACCGTGCAGGGCGTGGGCCGCGCCGAACGCGAAAAGCGCGCTCGTGAATGGCTGGACCAGGTGGGCCTGTCGGGCTTCGAGCA
The DNA here is from genome assembly GCF_000633435.1 of Achromobacter sp. DH1f. NCBI lineage: Bacteria > Pseudomonadati > Pseudomonadota > Betaproteobacteria > Burkholderiales > Alcaligenaceae > Achromobacter > Achromobacter sp. DH1f. The sequence goes on from NZ_AYMF01000004.1 coordinate 33,141, forward strand.
GCAGTATCCGCACCAACTGTCGGGCGGTATGCAGCAGCGCGTGGGCCTGGCGCGCGCGCTGGCCACCGATGCCGAAATCCTCCTGATGGACGAAGCCTTCTCGGCGCTGGACCCGCTGATCCGCCGCGAGATGCAGGACCAGCTGCTGCAGCTGCAATCCAAGCTGAACAAGACCATCGTCTTCATCACGCATGACCTGGACGAGGCCCTGCGCCTGGGCAACCGCATCGCCATCCTGAAAGACGGCGAACTGGTGCAGGAAGGCACGCCGGAAGACATTCTGCTGAACCCGGCCAACGATTACGTGCAGTCGTTCCTGCAGGACGTGAACCGCACCAAGGTGCTGAACGCGACCCACGCGGTGAACCCGGCGCGCCTGACGCTGACCATGCGTTCGCGTCCCGCGCATGCCGTGGATCGCATGCGCGCGCTGAACTATGAATACGCGCCGGTGCTGGACGGCAAGCGCCTGGCCGGCGTGCTGACCCTGGTGGCGGCCGAACAGGCCGTGCGCGAAGGCGGACGCGACGTGTCGCGCTTTGTCGAGGACCTGGCGTCGGTGCCGGCCACGGCCGGGCTGGGCGAGGTGCTGGCGCAATTGGTGCACAGCGACCAGCCGGTGGCGGTGACGGGCGAGAACGACGAGTTCCTGGGCATGCTGTCGCGCAAGAAGGTGGTGGAGCTGGTGACGCCGGTGCTGGCGGAATCGTCCACCGAGGCGGCAGGCGACGCGGCGCAAGCCAGTGGCACGGGTCAACCCGGCTCGGGCGAACCGGCCTCGGGCCAGACCGTGGCAGGCGAGGGCGCGGCCAACGCTGCGCCGGCTGCCGACGGCACGCCCGCCAAGGCTGAGCTGGAAGGCCAGCCCCAGCCGGCCAAGCGGGGCGAAGCCGCCTGACGGCGTGGCGGCCGGCGATCCGGCGGCCGGCGACCCGGCGGCCGCTTGCCGCGCGCCAGGGCTTGCCCTGGCGCCGGCTCCGGATATGATGGCTGGCCGGCACGGATCGCCGGTTCGTCCCTATTCGGAACATCGGAACCCGTCATGCCTATTTTGAATGTCCAGATCATGCAGGGCCACTCGGCCGCCCAGAAGACCGCCTTGCTGAAGGCGGCCTCGCAGGCGGTAGTGGAAAGCATTGCCGCGCCGCTCGCCAGCGTGCGCATCGTCTTGCAGGAAGTGCCGGCCGAACACGTGATCGTGGCCGGCGAGATCGGCAAGGCCATGGCCCGCGTGGACGCCGCGCTGATCGAAGGGCGCGACGAGGCCAAGAAATCCGCCCTGATCGCGGCGCTGAACCAGGCCGTGTGCGACAGCATCGGCATTTCGGGCGAAGACGTGCGCGTGCTGATCCGCGACGTGCCCAAGACCGACATGGGCGTGGCCAACGGCCTGAGCGCCAAGGCTGCCGGCCGCTAAAGCCCAGGGCGCCGGTCCGGGCAGGCTCCGGCGCCGGACCGGCGGTATCTTGCCGGGCGTCTGCGCCCGACCCGATCGCCCGCCATTGCCCAGTGCTTCAATCCAGCTTGACGCCGGCCTCCTTGATGACCGCGCCCCAGCGCTGGATTTCGCTCTTGATATAGGCGCCGTATTCCTCGGGCGTCGACCCCAGGGCCTGCGCGCCCTGTACCTTCAACTGCTTCTGCATCTGTTCCGACTGCAACGCGCGGCGGATTTCGGCGTTCAGTTTCTGCACCACCGCGTCTGGCGTGCCGGCCGGCACCACCACGCCTTGCCAGGCCCCCATCTCGAACCCGGGCGCCACCGTTTCCGCCACCGTGGGCACATCGGGCAACTGCTCGCTGCGCGTGCGGCTGGTGACGGCCAGCGCCCGCAGCTTGCCTTCGCGGATGAAGCCCAGCGAATCATTCAACGTATTGGTCATCAACTGCACCTGGCCGCCGACCAGATCGGTCATGGCCGGCGCGCTGCCGCGGTACGGCACGTGCACGGCATCGATCTGCAGCGAACGTAGCAGCAGCAGGGCGCCCAGGTGCGTGACGTTGCCCGCGCCCGCCGAGCCATAGGAGAGCTTGCCTGGATGCTGGCGCGCGTAGTCCACGAAGCCTTGCGCATCCTTGGCGGGCACCGACGGGTGCACCAGCAACACCAGCGGAATCACGGCGGTGGACGAAACCGGCGTGAAATCCTTGACCGGATCGAACGCCAGCGAGCGGTACAGGTTGGGGCTGAGCGCGATGGACGAGGTGTTGTACAGCACGGTATAGCCGTCGGGCTTGGCGGCGGCCGCGTACTGCATGCCGATGTTGCCGTTGGCGCCGCCCTTGTTTTCCACCACCACAGTCTGGCCCAGTTGGTCGGTCAACTGCTTGGCCAGCACCCGCGCGACCAGGTCGGTGGGGCCGCCGGGCGGGAAGGGCACCACCATCGTGATGGGACGTTCGGGCCAGGCGGCCTGGGCGGCGGGGGCGCCGGCCAGCGCCAGGGCGGCCAGCAAGGCCGCGCGCAATGCGTGCTTCATGGTTGTCTCCTTGTGCTTTTCTTGGAATGAGGCCGTTGCCCGCGGCATGCCGCGTGGCGGGGCCTCAGCGCGGCAGCGTCCTCTGGGTGGGGCGCTTGTCCGCTGGGTGCCGGAAAAATGGGCGTTTCAGCCCGGCGTCTGATCCGGCCGGCCCGCCAGCATGCGCGTGGCGGTGTAGGTCATGACGGCCTTGCCGTGCTGGTTATAGACATCGATGGTGGACGAGACGACCGCGCGGTTGTGCTGCGAGGTCGGGCGCACGCCAGTCACTTCGATCTCGGCCCAGACGGTGTCGCCGGCCACGACCGGCGCCAACATCTTCTTGTTCACCTCCAGCAGCGCCAGCCCGGTGCCCTGCACCATGCCCTGCATGATCAGGCCTTCGATCAGGCCGTAGGTCAGCGCGCCGGGCGCGGGGCGGCCCTGGATGGCGCCGTGCGCATAGGTGGCGTCGATGAAGATCGTTTCCAGCATGCCGGTGACGCTGATGAAGTTGACGATATCGGTCTCGGTGACGGTGCGGCGGAAAGTGCGAAAGCGCTGGCCGACGGTCAGGTCCTGCCAGTAGAAGCCCTGGCCGAGCTGGGCGGGGGCGTTGCGGTCTGCGTTCATGCGGGGTCCTTGATGGAAGCGGAGTCGGAAGACGTGTCGGCCTGCTGCGCGGCGCCGCTGTGCAGCAGGGCGTCGATGCCGGCGTCGTCCAGGCCGGCCTGGCGCAGCACGTCGCGGGTGTGCTCGCCCAGCCGCGGCGGCATGGAGGGCGGCACCTCTGAACGTTGCAGCCGCACGGGGTTGCGGGTGAAGCGATAGCCGCTGCCGGATGCGCTTTGCAGCGGCTGGAAGAAATCCACGCTGCGCAGGTGCGGATCGTTTTCCAGGTCTTCCAGGCGATTGACGGGAGCGGCGGGAATTTCCAGCTGTTCGCACAGCGCCAGCCAATGGGCCGTGGGGTGCGCGGCCACGATGCCGGCCAGCAATTCGTACAGGGTTCCGATGTGGCGGGTGCGCGAGGTGATGTCGGCAAAGCGCGGGTCGTCGGCCAGGTCAGGGTGGCCGGTGGCGACAAACAGGTTGCGCCAATGGGCGTCGGTGTAGGGCATCAGGCAGACGTCGCCGTCGGCCGTGCGGCAGGGCTTGCGCCAGGGCGTCAGCACGCGCGGATAGCCGGGGTGGCCGTCGGGCGTATCGGCCAGGTGGCGGCCGTAGTAATGCTCGACCAGCACGTACGACGCCATGGTCTCGAACATGGGTACTTCCAGCTGCTGGCCCTGGCCGGTGCGTTCGCGCTGGAACAGCGCGGCCAGGATGGCGTGCGCGGCGACCAGGCCGCAGGTCTTGTCGGCGGCCACCGTGGGCAGGTAGCGCGGCGTGCCGGTCTGGCGGTCGGCCAGGTCGGCAAAGCCCGCCAGGCCCTGGATGATGTCGTCGTAGGCGGGCCGGCCATCGTAGGCGCCGCCCGCGCCAAAGCCGTACAGGCCCGCATACACCAGCCGCGGATTGCGGGCGCACAGCGTGGCCGGGTCCAGGCCCAGCGCGGCCATCTTGGCCGGCCGCATGCTGTGCATCAGCACGTCGGCCTGGTCCACCAGCGTCAGCAGGGCCTGGCGCGCGGCGTCCTGCTTCAGGTCCAGCACCACGCTGCGCTTGTTGCGGTTCAGGCCCAGGAAGATGGCGGCCAGGCCGGGTTCCTGCGCGGGGCCGGTGCGGCGGGTGGAATCGCCGCCCGGCGCCTCCACCTTGATGACGTCGGCGCCGTAGTCGGCCAGGATCTGCGAGGCGTACGGACCGAACACGACCGACGTCAGGTCCAGCACACGCACGCCGCCCAGCGCGGCGGCGTGGGCAAGGGAGGGGGAAGGGGAGGTCATGGCGGGAATCCTATCGGCGCGGCGTATACGCGTCTAATATGGCTTCGGTATTGCTTGATATGGAATCCGTTATGGCTATCGATCTACGGCAGTTGCGCCAGTTCGTCACCATTGCCGAACTGGGCAGCTACCGCCGCGCCGCCGACGCGCTGCACATCGCGCAGCCCGCGCTGTCGGTGTCGATCCAGAAACTCGAACATGCGGTGGGCGTGCCGCTGCTGGTGCGCGGCGCCAAGGGCGTGACGCTGACGCCCGCGGGCGATGCCCTGATGGCCGATGCCCGCCGCGCGCTGTTCCACACCGACCAGGCGCGCCAGGCGGCGCGCCGCGTGGCGCTGGGCGAGTGGGGCACGTTGCGCCTGGGCTTTGTCGGGTCGGCCACCTACATGCTGCTGCCGCGCTGCCTGCCGGCGTTTCGCGCGCAGTATCCCGACGTGCAGCTGGAACTGCGCGAAGACAGCACGGTGGGGCTGGCGGCAATGCTGCGCGCCAATGAGATCGACGCCGGCCTGGTGCGCGGCCCGCTGGCCGAGGGCACGGCGCTGGAATCCTGGGTGGTCGAGCGCGACGACCTGATCCTGGCGGTGCCGGCAGGGCATCCGCTGGCGGGCGGTGGGGCGGTCGACCTGGCTCGCGCGCGCGGTGAAAGCTTCGTGACGTATGCGCCGGCCAAGGTGCCGGGGCTGCACGGCGTGACGCAGGCGCTGTGCCGCAAGGCCGGCTTTTCACCACATATCAGCCAGGAGGCGATCCAGGTGCAGACGCTGGTCAGCCTGGTGGCCAGCGGCATGGGCCTGGCGCTGGTGCCGGGCGTGACGCGGGCCTATTCCACGCCGCACGTGGCGTTCGTGGCGCTGACGGATACGGAGGCGCGCAATGCGTTGTCGCTGTCGCTGGTGACGCATCGGGGCACCTCGTGCGCGTCGGTGCTGCGGTTGCGCGACAGCATGCTGGGGCAGGCCGCGTAAGGCGTCAGGCCGCTTCCTTGTCGAACAGCGCTTCACGCAGGAACGGCAGCGCATCCAGGCCGCTGGCCAGGGCCTGCGTGCCGATACGCTCGTGCCAGTACGACTCGGTGCCTGCCGCGAGGCGCCATTCGCGCAGCCGCCGCGTATACAGCTGCAGGTCGCATTCGTCGGTGATGCCGATGGCGCCGTGCACCGCATGCGCGATGTCGGCCACCCGCGCGACCGCCTGGCTGGCGCGGGCCTTGCCCAGCGCGGCCAGCAGCGGCTGCGGCAGGCCGCGGCGGGCAAGGCCCTGGAAGGCCAGTTGCGCCGCCATGCGCGCCGCCCAGACCTGCTCGGCCATGACACTGATCTGCTGCTGCACGGCCTGGAAGCGGCCGATGGGCTTGCCGAACTGGCTGCGCGTATTGGCGTAGTCCAGCGTCATCGCCAACACCCGGTCCATGGCGCCGGCGATCAAGCCGGCACAGGCCGTGGCGGCCAGGGTTTCCAATGCGGGCAGGCCGGCGGGCGCGTCGATGCGTTCGCCGTCGTCCAGCGACCAGCGCGCGGGGGCGGCCAGGCTGCCATGCACGCCGTCGGCAGCGATTGCGGCCCGGGCCACCGGCAAAAGCCAGGCCTGGCCGTCGATATGCGCCAGCACGGCATCGGCGCCGCGCACCCAGGGCACCTGGATGCCGGCGACCTCGCGGCCTTGCAAGGTCCAGCCATGCGGCGCCAGCGCGATCGATCCGCGCGATTGCGCGGCGCCCGCCTGCGCCAGCCAGGCGCGCGCCAGCATCGTGTCGACGATGGGGTAGGGGCACAGGTGACGGCCGGCGGCGGTGGCCAGCGGCAGGGCATCGGCCAGCGCCAGCCCCGCGCCGCCCTGCGCCTCGGGCACCAGCGCATCGGCAAAGCCGGCGGCCTCGCAGGCCTGCCAGGCGTCGGCGGGCGCCTGGCCCTGTTCGGCGCGGCGGATCAGGTCGGGGGGGCAGGTCTGGGCGAACAGGCGTTCGGCGGCGTCGCCAAAGAGGGAATCCATGGGGTGTCCTTATCGAAGGCCGAGGCCGCGCGCGATGATGCCGCGCAGGATTTCGCGGGTGCCGCCGCGCAGCGAAAACGTGGGCGCGGCCTGCTCCAGGTAGGCCAGCGTGCGTAAGAGCGGCGCGGGCGGCGGGCGGTCGGGGCGCCGGCCCAGCGCGTCGGCAATGAGGCGCGGAATGTCCTGTTCCAGCTCGGTGCCCAGGTCCTTCACCAGCGCCGCTTCGATGGCGGGGCTTTGGCCCGCGGCCAGCTTGCCCGCCACGGCCAGCGACATCGCGCGCAGCGCCGCCATCTGCGACAGCACGGACCCCAGCAGCGCGGCGTCGGGGCCGTCCGTGCTGCCCTCGCCGCGGCAGTGCGCCAGCCAGCATTGCAGCAGCGCGATGCTGGAATACAGGCGTTCGGGTCCGCTGCGTTCGAACGCCAGTTCGGCGTTGACCTGGGCCCAGCCCGCGCCTTCCTCGCCGATCAGCGCGTCGGGCGCCAGTTCGACGTTGTCGAAGAACACTTCCGAGAAATGCGCGTCGCCGGCCAGGTCGCGGATGGGACGGATGGTGATGCCCGGCAATGACAGGTCGATGATGAGCTGCGACAGGCCCTGGTGCCGATCTTCCGACGTGCCAGACGTGCGCACCAGCGCGATCATGTAGTGCGAGCGGTGCGCTTTGGTGGTCCAGACCTTGCTGCCGTTCAGGCGCCAGCCGCCGGCCACCGGTTCGGCCCGGGAGCGGATGCTGGCCAGGTCCGAGCCCGAGCCGGGTTCGCTCATGCCGATGCAGAAAAAGGCCTCGGCGCGGCAGATACGCGGCAGGTAGAAGGCTTTCTGCGCCGCCGTGCCCAGCTTGAGAATCAGCGGCGCGCTCTGGCGGTCCGCGATCCAGTGCGCCGATACCGGTGCGCCCGCACCCAGCAGTTCTTCAGACAGCACGAAGCGTGCGAAATGGCCGCGCGCCGCGCCGCCATATTCGCGCGGCAGGGTCAGGCCCAGCCAGCCGCGTTCGGCCAGCTGGCGGCTGAAGCCCGCGTCATACCCCATCCAGGAGCGGGCCCGCTGGTCCGGCGCCAGGCCGTCCAGGGCCTCGGCCAGGAAGGCGCGCACCTCGGCGCGCAGCGCTTCGTCTTGCGGGGGAATGGCGGTCAGGTCCAGCGTATCGATCATGGGGCGGGGTCCGGGTCGGGCGGGCGCCGGGCAGGCGCGGCGAGAGGCCACTATCTGCGAGCGGCGCGAGGCGTGTCCAATATTTTTTTCCAGGCGGGCGATATGAATCAGCGATCGCTGGATGTCTGTCCGATAACCGATCGGGGGGCCGGCAGTGCCCGGTAAGGCCCCCGGCCCCGCGGGTATGATGGAACGCATTACAAGGAGGAAACACCATGAATGAAGTCATCGTCGCGTCTGCCGTCCGTACCGCCATCGGCGATTTCGGCGGGGCGCTCAAAGACGTGCCGCCCTGCGACCTGGGCGCCACCGTCATCCGCGCGGCGCTCGAGCGCGCCGGGGTTTCGGGCGACGAAATCGGCCACGTTGCCGTGGGCCACGTCATCAATACCGAACCGCGCGACATGTACCTGTCGCGCGTGGCCGCGATGAACGCGGGCATCGCCAAGGAAACGCCGGCCTTCAACGTCAACCGCCTGTGCGGTTCGGGCCTGCAGGCCATCGTGTCGGCAGCGCAGACCATCCTGCTGGGCGATGCCGAGATCGCCATCGGCGCGGGCGCCGAAAGCATGAGCCGCGCGCCGTACATCGCGCCGGCCCAGCGCTGGGGCGCGCGCATGGGCGACAGCGTCATGCAGGACATGATGACCGGCGCGCTATCGGACCCCTTTGGCCGCATGCACATGGGCGTCACCGCCGAGAACGTGGCCGCCAAGTTCGGCATCAGCCGCCAGGACCAGGACGCGCTGGCCGCCGAATCGCACCGCCGCGCCGCCGCCGCCATCGAGGCCGGCTATTTCCGCGACCAGATCGTGCCGGTGGTGCAAAAGACGCGCAAGGGCGAAGTCGTGTTCGACACCGACGAACACGTGCGCCGCGACGTCACCGCCGACAGCCTGGCGGGCCTGAAGCCGGTGTTCCAGAAAGAAAACGGCACGGTCACGGCCGGCAATGCGTCGGGCCTGAACGACGGCGCCGGCGCCCTGGTGCTGATGAACGCGTCGGTCGCGGCCAAGCGCGGCATCAAGCCGCTGGCCCGCCTGGTGGCCTACGCCCATGCCGGCGTGGACCCCAGCATCATGGGCATCGGCCCGGTGCCGGCCACGCAGGCCGCGCTCAAGCGCGCCGGCCTGACGGTCGACCAACTGGACGTCATCGAAGCCAACGAGGCCTTCGCCGCGCAAGCCTGCGCCGTGAGCCGCGAGCTGAAGCTGGACCCGGCCAAGGTCAACCCCAACGGCAGCGGCATCGGCCTGGGCCACCCCATCGGCGCCACCGGTGCGATCATCACCGTCAAGGCGCTGCACGAGCTGCAACGGGTGCAGGGCCGCTACGCGCTGGTCACCATGTGCATCGGCGGCGGCCAGGGCATCGCCGCGATCTTCGAGCGCATCTGATCGCGCGGCGGGCGGGGCCGGCCCCGCCC
>NZ_AYMF01000005.1:0-19549 GCF_000633435.1 Achromobacter sp. DH1f
CCCCAACACCGCCCGCAAAATCGCCCCATGCTCCTCATACGTCGCATCCACCCGAAACTCCTTAGTGAAATCCAACCGCCGAACGATCCGGATCTTCTCCGTCACCTCCCGATGGATCAACGCCATCTCCGGATTCCCCGCCGCCGCCACAAGAGAACAATGAAACGCCTCATCCAGCTCAGCCACTAACCGCCCATCCAGAATCCGCTGCGCCGGCGGCACCAGCCACACGTCAGTCAGCGCCCCCAGCATCCCATTCTCGTCCATGTGCTCCCGCGCACACAGCCGTTCCACCGCCGCCAGCTCCAACACCACCCGCACGTCGTAGAGCGCCTCGAACCGCTCGAAATCGAACGGCCGCACCTGCCAGCCGCTGCGTGGGCTGGGCAGCACGAAGCCTTCCCGCTCCAGCCGCGCCAGCCCCAGCCGCACCGGCGTGCGGCTCACCCCCAGCCGCAACGCCAGTTCCGCCTCCGTGAAACGATCCCCCGGCAGCAGCTGGAAATCGAACAGCTCGTCCTTGATGCGCTGGTACACCTGGTCCGCCAGCGACCCCGCCAACGTCGGCGCCTGCCGCAGCGCCGGACTGATCCGCACCGATTCGCCCGCCATGGTCAGGTCACGGGGCACGTGGCGTCTTCCGCCAGCACGATCAGCGGGTCGCCCGCGTTCACCGGCTTGCCCGGCACGCAGCGGATGGCCGTCACCGTGCCCGATGCCGGCGCGATCACCGACAGTTCCATCTTCATCGCCTCCACCACCACCAGCGTATCGCCCGCCGACACGCTCTGGCCCACCTGCACCGGAATCTTCCAGATATTGCCGCACATGTCCGCGCTGACCAGCCGCTCGCCCTCGCGCAGCGCCGTCTCCGGTTCCGGTTCGGCTTCGACCGGCGCCGCCGCCACGTCTTCCGTCTTCCACAGCGCCACCTCGGCATCGAATGCCGTCTTCTGGCGCGCCTGGAACACCGCGATGCTGTCCGCCTGCTCGGCCAGGAAGCGCTGGTGCGCCGCGAAATCGAACATCTCTTCCTCGATCCGCACCGTCGCCCGGCCCTCGCGGAAATCCTCGCGCAGCGTATCCAGCTCGGCCTCGCTTACCGGATAGAACCGCACCTGGTCGAAAAAGCGCAGCAGCCACGGCTTGCCGTCCTGGAACACCGGGTTCTTCAGGAACTTGTTCCAGATCGGCAGCGTGCGGCCCACCAACTGATAGCCGCCCGGCGAATCCATCCCGTAGATGCACATGTACACCCCGCCGATGCCCACCGTGCCTTCCGCCGTGAACGTGCGGGCCGGGTTGTACTTCGACGTCAGCAGCCGGTGGCGCGGATCGATCGGCACCGCGCACGGCGCCCCCAGGTACACGTCGCCCAGCCCCATGATCAGGTAGCTCGCATCGAACACGATGCGCCGCACGTCCTCGCGGCTGGCCAGCCCGTTGATGCGCTGGATGAAATCCACATTGTTCGGCAGCCACGGCGCGCTGGCGCGCACCGTTTCCTGGTAGCGCTGCACCGCGCCCAGCGTTGCCGAATCCTCGAACGCCATCGGCAGGTACACCACCCGCGTCGGCACCTTCAGCGTCGCCACGTCCGCCAGCCCGGCCTCGATCTCAAGCAACCGCGCAATCAGCGCGTCTTGCCGGATCACCCGGCTGTCGTAGCGGATCTGCAGCGAGCGCACGCCCGGCGACAGTTCCTGCACGCCGTCGATCGGCTGCGCCGCCAGCGCTTCCATCAGCAGATGGATGCGCATGCGCAGCGCCAGGTCCAGCACGTTGTCGCCGTATTCCAACAGCAGATAGCCGTCGCCCGCCTGGCGGTACGACACCGACGGACGCGCGCCCTCGGCCGGCAACGCCGCCACGATGGTTTCCGAGGCCGTCTGCGGCACCGCGACCGGCGTCGTGGCCTGCGGTGTCACGCGGCCCAGCGTCGCTACGCTCTGGTCCTGCGCCACCTCCCGCGCCACCGCGTCGGCGTAATCGATGCGCACGAAGCGGATGCGGTCGCCAGGCTTGACCTGGCCGACCTTCCACAGTTCGGCGCGGGCAATCGTGACCGGGCAGACAAAGCCGCCCAGGCTGGGGCCGTCGCGCGTCAGGATCACGGGGCTGTCGCCCGTGAAGTTGATGCTGCCGATGGCGTATTCGCAATCGTGGATGTTGGACGGATGCAGGCCGGCTTCCCCGCCGTTCTCGCGCGCCCAGGTGGGCTTGGGGCCGGTCAGGCGCACGCCCAGCCGGTTCGAGTTGTAGTGCACCTCCCAATCGGCGGCGAAGAATTCGTCGATGGCTTCGGGCCGGAAGAAATCCGGCGCGCCGTGCGGGCCGTACAGCACGCCGATTTCCCAGGTGTTGCCATAGGCGGGAATCAATTCGGGCGCCGCCGCCTGCGGCACGGCCACGGGCGGCGCGGCGTTGGCTGCCGGCAGCCCAGGTTGCACCACGGGCAGCATGTCGCCCACCCGCAGCGTGCGGCCGGCGTGGCCGCCGAACTGGCCCAGCGCAAAGGTCGAGCGGCTGCCCAGATACACCGGCACATCCAGCCCGTTGCGCACCGCCAGGTAGCTGCGGCAGCCGGACACGGCCCGCCCCGTCGCCAGCACCTGGCCCGAACGCACCGTCACCGGCCGCCACATCGGCACCGGCTCGCCGTCCAGCGTGGCGGCGCATTCGGCGCCGGTCAGCGCGATCAGGGCATCGCCATGAAAGCGCAGCGTCGGGCCGACCAGCGTGGCCTCGATGCCGGCGGCGTCCGGCGCGTTGCCGACGATGCGGTTGGCCAGGCGAAACGCGTAGTCGTCCATCGGACCCGACGGCGGCACGCCGATATTCCAGTAGCCGGTGCGGCCCGGGTAGTCCTGCACGCTGGTGTAGGTGCCGGCTTCCAGCACTTCGATGGCGGCCGGCCGGTAGGCAAAGCTGTCCAGGAAACGGGTCGACAATTGCGCCGCGCGAAAGCGCGCATCCGCCACGATCTGGCGCAGGTAGTCCAGGTTGGTAGCGATGCCGTGCAGGCGCGTGCGGGCCAGCGCGTCGGCCAGCTTGTCCAGCGCCGCTTCGCGCGTGTCGGCATGCACGATCAGCTTGGCCAGCATCGGGTCGTAGAACGCCGGCACCTCGGTGCCCGTCGCCACCCAGCCGTCCAGGCGCACGCCGTCCGGGAAATACACGTCGGTCAACACGCCGGGCGACGGCTGGAACTGGCGCAGCGGATCTTCCGCGTACAGGCGCACCTCGATGGCCGCGCCCTGCGGCGCGCGCGTCATGGCATCGAAATCCAGCGGCTCGCCGGCCGCCACGCGCAGCATGCATTCCACCAGGTCCAGCCCCGTCACCGCTTCGGTCACCGGGTGCTCGACCTGCAGGCGCGTATTGACCTCCAGGAAATAGAAACTGTCGTGCGCCGGGTCGTAGATGAATTCCACCGTGCCCGCCGACCGGTAGCCCACCGATGTGCCCAGCTTCACTGCGGCGTCCAGCAAGGCTGCGCGGGTCGCGGCCGGCAGCCGCGGCGCGGGGGTTTCCTCGATCACTTTCTGGTTGCGCCGCTGCACCGAGCAGTCGCGCTCGCCCAGCGCCACGACACGGCCTGCGCCGTCGCCGAAGATCTGCACTTCAACGTGACGCGCGTTGTCCACATAGCGCTCGATGAACGCGCCGCCGTCGCGGAAGAAGTGTTCGCCCATGCGTTGCACACTGTCGAACGCCACCGTCAATTCGGCCTCGTTCTCGCAGCGCGACAAGCCGATGCCGCCGCCGCCCGCGGTGCTCTTGAGCATCACCGGGTAGCCGATGCGCTCGGCCTGCGACAACGCTTCGCCCAGGCTGGCCAGCAGGCCCGTGCCCGGCGTCATCGACACGCCGGCCTCGGCCGCCAGCTCGCGGGAACGGTGCTTCAGGCCAAACTCGCGGATCTGCAGCGGCGTCGGGCCCACGAACGCAATGCCCGCCGCTTCGCAGGCCTCGGCGAATTCAGCGCTTTCCGACAGAAAGCCGTAGCCGGGGTAGATGGCCTGCGCGCCGTGCGCACGGGCCGCGTCCAGCAGCAGGTCCATGCGCAGGTAGCTGTCGGCGGCCTTCTCGCCGCCCAGCGCCACGGCCACGTCGGCCTCTTTGACATGGGCCGCGTTGCGGTCGGGATCGGAATACACGGCAACGCTGCGGATGCCCAGGCGTTTCAGGGTACGAATGGCGCGGACGGCGATTTCTCCGCGATTGGCGATCAGGACGGTATCGAACACGGGGCAGCTCCCAGGGGCGGTCTTGGATTAACGGGGGGTGGCGTTCAGGCTGGCGAGATAGGCACGCCAGCCGCCGAAGTCGGTGATGTCGCGCGCACCGAGCAGGCCGCGCGGCTCGCAGATGAAGCCCTTGACCAGGCGGCCGTCATGCAGCTCCAGCGTGCCGATGCCCAGCGGCGCGGGAATCTCGGCCACGAAGGCGCCAAAGGCGGCCACGGGGATGTCCCACAGCTCGATCTCGATCGGCGCGCCGCTGTCGGACTTCACCAGCCCGGGCTTGGGCGGCGTGGTGTTGGCCAGCGCATACAGCCGGTAATCGACCGCGGTGCGGGTCTTTTCCACCAGCACGGCGCGGCGGGACGTCAGCTGATGATTCAACGGCATGCCCGTCAGGTGGGCGCCCACCACGGCCACGCGCAAGGTGTTCGGGTCTGCCGGCTGCGGCGCTGCCGCCGGCAACGGCCGGCCCGTGGCGCCCAGGGGCAATCCGCGCTGCGCCTGCCACTGGCGGCCGAACTGCGCCAGCGCGCGGTCCTGCCAGGCCAGGCCGATCACGGTGATGCCCGCCGGCAACCCGTCGGCGCGCATGCCGGCCGGCAGCGCCAGCGCCGACAGGTCGGCCAGGTTGGCAAAGTTGGTGTACACGCCCAGCTGCGAATTCAGGCGCACCGGGTCGGCCTGCAACTGCGCGATGGTGTAGATGGACGGCGACGTCGGCACCACCAGCGCATCGAAGCCTTGCAACGACTGCTGGATCTGGCGCGTCAATTCGGCGCGGCGGTATTCGGCCTTGAAGGCATCCAGCGCGCTGTAGTTCGCCGCGCCTTCGACGATGCCACGCACCACCGGGTGAATCGCGGCGGGGTGCTCTTGCCACAAGGCCTCGACCGCGGCGAAGCGCTCGGCCACCCACGGCCCCTGGTACAGCAGCGCGGCCAGTTCGGCATACGGCGCGAAGTCGATCGTCTCGACCTGCGCGCCGCTCGCCTTCAAGGCTTGCAGTGCGGCCTCGAAGGCTTCGGCCGCTTGCGCATCGCCAAAGAACTCCAGGCGGTCGGGAATGGCCAGGCGCGGCGCCTTCGGCCACGGCGCGGCGGCGCCTGCCGGCTGCGCGCGCGAATAGGCATCGCGTTCATCGTAGCCGCCCGCGATGCCGGCCACCTGCTCGGCATCGTCCACCGTCAGCGCGAAGATCGACACGCAATCCTGCGTGCGGCAGGCGGGCACCACGCCCGCCGTGCTCAGCCAGCCCTTGGTGGGCTTGAGGCCGACGATATTGTTGAAACCCGCGGGCACGCGGCCGGACCCGGCCGTGTCGGTGCCCAGCGAAAACGCCACCAGGCCGCGCGCGACCACCGAGGCCGAGCCCGAGCTGGAACCGCCGCTGATGTAGTCAGGATTGAAAGCGTTGGCCACCGCGCCGTGCGGCGAGCGGGTGCCGACCAGGCCCGTGGCGAACTGGTCCAGGTTGGTCTTGCCCACCAGGATCGCGCCGGCTGCGCGCAGGCGCCGCACCACCGTCGCGTCTTCGTCAGGCGTGTAGGCGAATTCGGGGCAGGCCGCCGTGGTGGGCCAGCCGGCCGCATCGATGTTGTCCTTGATGGCGAACGGCACGCCGTACAGCGGCAGCCGCGCCACGTCGCCGCCCGCCGCTGCGAGCAGCAGGCGCAGGTCATCCAGCTGACGCGCCAGCACCGCGGGGCTGACCCGCGTGATCCAGGCGTTGTCGGCCGGCGCGGCCGGCGTCTCGGCCAGTGGCATCAACAGCGCGTCGGGGGTGGCGCCGCCCTCGCGATAGGCAGACAGCCATTGCGTGATCGTCCAACCGGTCGTGGGGCCCTGCGGCGTTGCTACGGCATTCATGCTGGAATCCTTTCTTGTATACAAGTACGGATACCCAAGCAATACGCGTGCCATGTTGGCCGCAGGCCGCAACCTTCCCTCTGACGCAAGGTGCCGCCGGCCCGCGACGCGTTCCCTTGCCCTCGCCCATGCGCCCGCGATGCGCACCTGCAACGGGCAACCGGCGCACCGGTTTTGTGCACGCGGCACCAGATTGAACCGCGCACGGCGCCGCCAGCGGCCGCCACCGCGTCATCGAAAACCCTTCCCCTTACTACAGCGATGTCGCCTTGCCGAGCGGTTGGCACGGCTTTTGCTTTGAAGTCCTGGTCACGCCCATGCCGCCGGCGCCGCCGGCTTCTTCCTCCTCAGGAGTCACCATGAAACGCAGACTAGTCCTTAAGCAACTGACCGCCGTGAGCCTGTTGGCCCTGTCCGGTTGGATGCCGCAGCTGTACGCCGCCGAAGACACCATCAAGGTCGGCATCCTGCATTCGCTGTCGGGCACCATGGCCATCTCGGAAACGTCGCTCAAGGACGTGGCCCTGATGACCATCGATGAAATCAACGCCAACGGCGGCGTGATGGGCAAGAAGCTGGAAGCCGTGGTGGTCGACCCCGCATCGAACTGGCCGCTGTTCGCCGAGAAGTCGCGCCAGCTGCTGGCGCAGGACAAGGTGGCCGCGGTGTTCGGCTGCTGGACCTCGGTGTCGCGCAAATCGGTGCTGCCGGTATTCAAGGAACTGAACGGCCTCTTGTTCTACCCGGTGCAGTACGAAGGCGAAGAGCTGGAAAAGAACGTGTTCTACACCGGCGCCGCACCCAACCAGCAGGCCATCCCGGCGGTGGAATACCTGATGAGCGAAGACGGCGGCGGCGCCAAGCGCTTCGTGCTGCTGGGCACCGACTACGTCTACCCGCGCACCACCAACAAGATCCTGCGCGCCTTCCTGCATTCCAAGGGCGTGAAAGACAGCGACATCGACGAGGTCTACACCCCGTTCGGCCATTCCGACTACCAGACCATCGTGGCCAACATCAAGAAGTTCGCCGCGGGCGGCAAGACCGCCGTCATCTCCACCATCAACGGCGATTCGAACGTGCCGTTCTACAAGGAACTGGGCAACGCCGGCCTGAAAGCCACCGACGTGCCGGTGGTGGCGTTCTCGGTCGGTGAAGAAGAACTGCGCGGCGTGGACGCCAAGCCGCTGGTGGGCCACCTGGCCGCCTGGAACTACTTCGAATCGATCAAGAACCCGGTCAACGAGGCCTTCATCAAGAAGTGGCAGGCCTATGCCAAGGCCAAGAACCTGCCCAACGCCAGCACGGTCGTCACCAACGACCCGATGGAAGCGACCTACATCGGCATCTACATGTGGAAGCAGGCGGTCGAGCAGGCCAAGACCACCGACGTCGACAAGGTGATCGCGGCCATGGGCGGCCAGACGTTCAATTCGCCCAGCGGCTTCAAGATCGAAATGGACAAGACCAACCACCACCTGCACAAGCCGGTCTACATCGGCGAGATCAAGGCGGACGGCCAGTTCAACGTGGTGTGGAAGAGCAAAGGCCCCATCCGCGCGCAACCCTGGAGCCCGTACATCCCGGGCAACGAAAGCAAGCAAGGCCTTTAAACCGGAACCGGACACGCAGCCATGCTGAATGCGGCTATCGCGAAATTCCTGCGTCATTTCCTGCTTGCATGGCTGCTGGCCGCGCCGGCGCTGTCCGCGCACGCGGCGGCGCCCGGCGTGGACCCGGCGCTGCTGGCCCCCTTGGCCGGCGACGACACCGACGCCAGGCTGCAGGCGATTGCCGCCCTGGGTCAGTTGCCCGACCCCGGCGCGGCCGCCGTGCTGCAGGCGCTGGGCAACGACCAGCTGTATGCGCTGCCCGATGGCCGCGTACTGATCGGCAGCGGCAAAGGCCCGGCCACCGATGCCGCTACCGGCGCGGCGACCGAGCTGCCCGCGGGCGCCGCCACCATCGGCATCAACAACCGGCTGCGCCGCGCCATCGAGGCGGCGCTGGCGGGATCCCGACTTTTTTCCGACAACCCGCAGGAACGGCTGGCCGCTGCCCGCCGCCTGCAACAGACCGGCGACCCAGCCCGCCTGCCGCTGGTGGAAAAGGCCCTGGCCGCCGAAAAGAACGAGGCCGTGCGCGCCGCACTGGAAATCGCGCAGGCCAATCTTGAACTCAAAAGCGCCGACCCCGCCGTGCGGCGTCACGCCGTCGACCTGCTGGGGCGCACCGACAACGCGGCCTTTCGCCCCACGCTGGCCGCACTGACACAGCAGCAGGACGGCGTCTACGCCGAACCCGATGCCGGCGTGCGCGAGGCCGCGGCCAATGCGTTAAAGCGCATCGACCGGCACCTGGCCACCATCGAATGGGCCGGCAACCTCTTTTACGGCCTCAGCCTGGGCAGCGTGCTGCTGCTGGCGGCGCTGGGGCTGGCCATCACCTTCGGGCTGATGGGTGTCATCAACATGGCGCACGGCGAGCTGCTGATGATCGGCGCCTACGTCACCTACCTGGTGCAGACGGCGTTCCGCGCCTGGCTGCCGGGCTGGCTGGACTGGTACGTGGCCGCGGCGCTGCCGCTGGCCTTCGTGTTCACCGCGCTGGTGGGCATGGCGCTGGAACGCACCGTGATCCGCTGGCTGTATGGCCGGCCGCTGGAAACGCTGCTGGCCACCTGGGGCATCAGCCTGATGCTGATGCAGGGCGTGCGCACGCTGTTCGGCGCGCAGAACGTGGAAGTGGGCAACCCCAGCTGGATGTCGGGCGGCATCACCGTGCTGGGCGGGCTGGTGCTGACCTACAACCGGCTGGTCATCATCGGCTTTGCGCTGTTCGTGGTGTTCCTGGTGTGGGCGCTCTTGAACCACACGCGGCTGGGCCTGTTCGTGCGCGCCATCACGCAGAACCGGCGCATGGCCGATTGCGTGGGCGTGCCCACCGGCCGCGTCGACATGCTGGCGTTCGGCCTGGGGTCCGGCATCGCGGGGCTGGCGGGCGTGGCGCTGTCGCAGCTGGGCAACGTGGGCCCGGACCTGGGCCGCAGCTACATCGTCGATTCCTTCATGGTGGTGGTGCTGGGCGGCGTGGGCCAGCTGGCCGGCACCGTCATCGCCGCGCTGGGCCTGGGCGGCGTGAACAAATTCCTGGAGCCTTACGCGGGAGCCGTCATGGCCAAGATCACCATCCTGGTGCTCATCGTGCTTTTCGTGCAGAAGCGGCCGCAAGGCCTGTTCGCCCCGCGCGGCCGGAGCGTCGAATGAAACAGACCGCCCTGACCGACCTGACCTTGCAGGTGCATCGTCCGCTGTACAGCGGCCGCGCCTGGATCGCCCTGGCCGCCGCCACGCTGGCGCTGGCGCTGTTGCCGCTCTTGAACCTGGTGTTTCCCGCCGGCCATCCGTTGCATGTCTCGGCCTATGCAGTAGCCCTGTTGGGCAAGTTCATGTGCTACGCCATGGCCGCGCTGGCGCTGGACCTGGTGTGGGGCTACGCCGGCATCCTGTCGCTGGGCCACGGCCTGTTCTTCGCGCTGGGCGGCTATGCCCACGGCATGTACCTGATGCGCGCCATCGGCAGCGACGGCGTCTACCAGAGCCGCCTGCCGGACTTCATGGTGTTCCTGGACTGGAAGGACTACCCCTGGTATTGGGCCTTCACCGAGCACTTCGGCTACGCCATGCTGCTGGTGGTGCTGGTGCCGGGCGTGCTGGCCTTCGTGTTCGGCTACTTCGCGTTCCGCTCGCGCATCAAGGGCGTGTACTTCTCGATCATCACGCAGGCGCTGACGTTTGCGGCCATGCTGCTGTTCTTTCGCAACGACACGGGCTTTGGCGGCAACAACGGCTTTACCGACTTCAAGCGCATCCTGGGCTTTGACATCACGGCCCCCGGCACCCGCGCGGCGCTGTACTGGATCACGCTGGCGGCGCTGGCCGCGGCCCTGGTGCTGGCGCGCGCCGTGACGCAGTCCAAGCTGGGCCGCGTGCTGACGGCGGTGCGCGATGCCGAAAGCCGGCTACGCTTCATCGGCTACGACCCGCTGGGCTTCAAGCTGTTCGTGTGGACGCTGTCGGCCGTGCTGTGCGGCATTGCCGGCGCCTTGTACGTGCCGCAGGTCGGCATCATCAACCCCAGCGAGATGTCCACCGAGAACTCGATCGAAATGGTGATCTGGGTGGCCACCGGCGGGCGCGGCACGCTGATCGGCCCCATCCTCGGCGCGGGCGTGGTCAACGGCCTGAAGACCTGGTTCACCAGCGTGCTGCCCGAATTCTGGCTGTACGCGCTGGGCCTGATCTTCGTCCTGGTGACCCTGTTCCTGCCCACCGGCATCGTCGGCCTGGCGCGCCGCCTGGCCTCCCGCTACCAGGAGCGACGCGCATGACCAGCACGCATTCCGAAACCGCCATGCTGGACGGTGGCCCTAGCGGCGACGCCGGCTACGGCCGCGTCAGCCCCAAGGGCCTGGACACCAGCCACGGCGCCATCCTGTACCTGGAAGGCATCACCGTCAGCTTCGACGGCTTCAAGGCGCTGAACGACCTGACGCTGGACATCGGCGTGGGCGAGCTGCGCTGCATCATCGGCCCCAACGGCGCCGGCAAGACGACCATGATGGACGTCATCACCGGCAAGACCCGCCCCACTGCCGGCACTGCTTTTTTCGGCCAGAGCATCGACCTGACCATGCTGACCGAAGCGCAGATCGCCCACGCGGGCATCGGCCGCAAGTTCCAGCGGCCCACGGTGTTCGAACAGCACAGCGTGTTCGAGAACCTGGAACTGGCGATGAAGACGGACAAGCGCGTGCGGCCCACGCTGTTCTCGCGCCTGACCGGCGCGCAGGCCGACAGGATCGGCGAAACGCTGGACCTCATCCGCCTGCGGCCCGAAGCCTTCCGCCCGGCCGGGTTGCTGTCGCACGGCCAGAAGCAGTGGCTGGAGATCGGCATGCTGCTGATGCAGGAACCGCAGTTGCTGTTGCTGGACGAACCGGTGGCCGGCATGACCGATGCCGAAACCGAACGCACCGGCGAACTGCTCAATGAATTGCGCGGCCGCCATTCGCTGATGGTGGTCGAACACGACATGGACTTCGTCAACCAGATTGCCGGCGACGGCAAGGTGACGGTGCTGCACGAAGGCTCGGTGCTGGCCGAAGGGCCCATGGCGAAAGTGCAGGCCGACCCGCGCGTGATCGAAGTCTATCTGGGGCGCTGACATGCTGAACGTATCCACCATCGACCAGTACTACGGCGGCAGCCACACCTTGCGCGGCGTCTCGCTGGCGGTGAACCAGGGCGAATGCCTGGCGCTGCTGGGACGCAACGGCGTGGGCAAGACCACGCTGCTCAAGTGCGTGATGGGCGTGCTGCCCGTGGCCAGCGGCGCCATTGCCTTCGACGGCGCCGACATCACCCGGCTGGCGCCGCACCAGCGCGCCGCGCGCGGCATGGCCTACGTGCCGCAGGGGCGCGACATCTTCGCCCGGCTCACCGTCGAAGAGAACATCCTGATGGGCATGGCGACCAAGCCCGCCGCACGCGCCCGCCGCATCAAGGAAGACGTGTTCGAGCTGTTTCCGGTGCTCAAAAACATGCTGGCGCGGCGCGGCGGCGACCTGTCGGGCGGGCAGCAGCAACAGCTGGCGATCGCGCGCGCGCTGGTGGCCGAACCCAAGCTCATCATCCTGGACGAACCCACCGAAGGCATCCAGCCGTCCATCATCAAGGACATCGCGCGGGTGATCCACATGCTGCGCCAGCGCGGCGACATCGCCATCTTGCTGTGCGAACAGTATTTCGACTTTGCCCGCGAACTGGCCGACCGTTTCGTGGTGCTGTCGCGCGGCGAAGTGGTGGCCAGCGGCGACCGGACGGCCATCGACGGCGAGGACGTGCGGCGCCACCTTTCCGTCTGAGGCGCCTTTTAGTGCCCACGGAGCCTGGATATAATGCGCCGTCATGCACCTTGCCCACTTCCTGAACCGCGGCTACGCCTGGATCGCCCTTGTCGCGATCCTGTGGGCGTCCCTGGTTCCGTCGTTGGCGCATGGCAGCCATGCCGAGGGCGGCACCAGCCGCCAGGTCACCGTCGACTACTGCGCCCCTGACGGCAAGTCGTCGCTGACCATCGACGTGCAGGGCGACGACACCCCCGCCGACCACGCGGCGCACCACGGCGACAGCACCCACTGCCCGTTCTGCCGCAATCCCCAGGCCGACATCGGCATCCTGCCCGCGCCGCTGCTCGTCTTGCGCGCCCCGCCCGGCCGGGTCAGCTATCCGGCGCTGTTCTACCGCGCCTCGCATCCTCTCTACGCCTGGAGCGCGGCCCAGCCGCGCGCCCCGCCCGCGGCTTGATCCCGCGCGCAGGCCGCCGGCCCGGCTGACGGGCAGGCCCTGCGCCGCATTGCGCTTGAGCCCCCCGCCGGCCGTTTTCGCGCGCTGGCGGCATTCCGGAAATCATCGCCCGCCCCCGACGCCGCCCCTGTAAGCGGCGCGGCCCGCGGGCGCGCAAGCCGGCCCCCGCCGGCCTGGATCATGAAAAAAACCTACGCAGCCTCTTTGCTGGCCGGCGCCTGCGCGGCCAACCCCGCCCTGGCGCTGACCACCGACCCCGCCATCGAAACGCTGGCCGCCACCGTGGTGGAAGGCGACGATGCCGACGGCAAGCCCAACGGCCCGCTGGACCTGAATCGCATCGACGGCACCGGCAGCCGCCTGGGCCTGACCCTGCGCGAAACGCCCGCGTCCGTCACCGTCATCAACCGCGCCCAGATCGAGGCGCGCGGCTCGCAGAACACCCAGGAAATCGCCCGCGGCATCCCCGGCGTGGACAACGCCTCGCCCCCGGGATCGGCCGGTTCGATCAGCTACCGGGGTTTCAGCGGCGGCCAGGTGTCGCAGCTGTTCAATGGCATCTCGGTGCAGTACGACTCGGCCGCGGCGCGGCCGGTGGACAGCTGGATCTACGACCGGGTCGAGGCCATCGGCGGCCCGTCGACCTTTCTGTTCGGCGCGGGCGCGGTCGGCGGCGCCATCAACTACGTCACCAAGCTGGCCCAGCGCGACACCTTCTACGAAGGCCAGCTGCGGTGGGGCTCCTACGACACGCGCCAGGTGTCGGCCGGCATCAACCAGCAACTGGCCGGCTCGCCGGGCGGGCGCGGCCATTACTTGCGCATCGACGCCAACAACACGTCCAGCCGCGGCTGGGTCGACGGCAACCACTCGAACGCCACGCAGGTCGCGGCCTCGTTGCTGTCGGACCTGGGCGACGACGTAACGCAGACCTGGGCCTTCGAATACCAGCGCGAGCGGGTCGAGCGGCCCTATTGGGGCACGCCGCTGACGGTGGGCGCGGACGGCAAGGTCACCGGCGAAGGCCACATCCGCGGCGGCACGCGGTTCAAGAACTACAACGTCGATGATGGCCTGTACGAGCAATCGGTGCTGTGGGCTCGCTCGCTGACCGAATGGCGCGCGGCGCCCGGCGTGACGTTCAAGAACACGCTCTACTACTACCGCGCCGAGCGCGATTTCCGCAACCTCGAAACCTACCGCTACAACGCCGCCAACAGCCGCGTGCTGCGCTCGGGCGCGCTGCTGCAGCGGCACGAGCAAAGCCTGGTCGGCAACCGGGTCGAAGGCCTGGTCGAATCCACGCTGGCCGGCCTGCCCAGCAGCTGGTCGTTCGGCGCCGACCTCAGCGTGAACAAGCAGACGCGCTACCCCACCAGCCTGCCCGCCACGGTCGACGCGGTAGACCCCTACGATTTTTCGCCAGGCTATTTCTACGACATTCCCGGCATGACGCGCGGCCACAATCCAGACCGCGACAACCGCATCCGCACGCTGGCCTTCACGCTGGAAAACCGCACCGAGGTGCTGCCCGGCGTGGCCATCGTGTCGGCATTGCGCCGCGACTTCATCGACCTGGACCTGACCAACCGCCGCGCCGTCTCGGCCAGTTCGCCCGCGTCCGCGTCGCGCGACTATTCGCCCACCACCGGCCGCCTGGCCGTCAACTGGGCAGTCACGCCGCAGGCCTCGTTGTATGCGCAGTACGCCACCGCCGCCGACCCCCCGTCCGGCATCATGGCCACGGCCTCGTTCGCCGACGTGCTGAACAACGACAAGCTCACCACCGGCACACAGAAGGAAGTGGGCGGCAAGTTCGAGTTCTGGGACGGCCGCGGCACGGCCACCATTGCCGCCTACGAGATCACGCGCAAGAACATCTCGGCGCCCGACCCCAACAATCCGGCGGTCAGCGTGCCGGTGGGCCAGCAGTCGGCCCGCGGGCTGGAACTGGCCGGCGGCCTGCGCCTGACGCGCACGTTGTCGCTGCAGGGCAACGTGGCCTTCGTCAACCCCAAGTACGACGACTTCTCGCAAACCGTCAACGGCGTGGCGGTATCGCGCAACGGCAACGTGCCCACCAACACGCCGCGCCGCGTGGCCAACCTGTGGCTGGACTACGCCTTCCTGCCCGACTGGAACGCCAGCGTCGCCGCGCGCTACGTGGGCCGCGCCTATGCCGATGCCGCCAACACCGTGTGGGCGCCGTCCTACACGATCTTCGACGCGGCTCTGTCGCACCGCATCGACCGCCACTTCACCGTCACCGGCCGCGTGCGCAACCTGACCGACAAGGTGTACGCGGCCAACGTTTCTGGCACGCCCATGTATTACCTGGGCGCGCCGCGTACGTTCGAACTGTCCGTGCAAGCCCGCTTCTGAGGCCGCCATGACCGCCATCCATCCCGCCCGTCCCCGGCCCGCGCCACCCGCCTGGTCCACCCGCGCCAAGCGCTGGCTGTACCTGATCCACCGCTGGGCCGGCATCGTGCTGTGCCTGTTCTTTGCCATGTGGTTCGTGTCGGGCGTGGTGATGATGTACGTGGGCTACCCCAAGCTCACGCCGCACGAGCGCATGACGCACCTGGCCCCGCTGGATCCGGCGCAAGTCACCGCCACGCCCGCCCAGGCGCTGGCGGCGGCGGGCGCCCGGGACGCCCCGGGCCTGAGCCTGGCCGCCGTGCGCGGCGGCGCACCGGTGTACCTGGTGCCGGCGGGCCGCGGCCAGGCGCCCAAGGTGGTGGATGGCGCCAGCGGTGCCTTGCTGCCGCGCGCCGACGCCCAGGTCGCCACCGCCAGCGCCGCGGCCTGGTTCGGCGGCGACTACGCCGCGCACTACCAGGGCGAGGTCGAGGAAGACGTCTACACCCATTCCGGCGCGCTGGACCCGCATCGCCCGCTGCACCGCATCGACCTGGACGACCCCGACCACACCCGCCTGTACGTGTCGTCGGCCACCGGCGAAGTGGTGCTGGACGCCACCCGCAGCGAACGGCTGTGGAACTACGTCGGCGCCTGGATCCATTGGCTGTACCCGTTTCGCGGCAACCTGTTCGACCCCTGGTGGCACGACATCGTGGTGTGGCTGTCGGTCATCGGCGTGGCGGTGGCCGTGACCGGCACCGTGGTCGGCATCCTGCGCTGGCGCTTTTCGCGGCCCTACGCCAGCGGCAGCCGTTCGCCCTATCGCGACAACATGATGCGCTGGCACCATCTGAGCGGCCTGCTGTTCGCCGTCATTACCATCACGTGGATCTTCAGCGGGCTGATGTCGATGAACCCGTGGAAGGTCTTCACCAGCGACGCGGCACCGCTGGCGATGAATGCGTATGCGGGCCGTCCGCCGGCCGCAGCGGACCGTGCCGGCGCGTCGGTCGGCACGCCGGCTGCCGCGGCGTCGACCCAAGCGCAGCAAGCGTCGCCCGCCGCGCTGATTCGCGCCCTCCTGCCCGCCGCCCCGCGCGAACTGCGCTGGAGCCGGGTGGACGGCCAGGACCTGGTGCTGGCGCGCAGCGGCCCGGGCGCCCCCACGCTGCTGTCCGCCACTGACGCCCGCCCCGTCGCGCTCGATCCCGCGGCCCTGCGCGCTGCCGCGGCCCGCCTGATGCCGGGCGCCACGCTCACCGACGTGCAGGTGCTGGACCGCTACGACTTCTACTACTACGCCCGCGACGAACACGCGATGCTCGGCCACATCGAAAAGCCCCTGCCGGCCTGGCGCCTGGTGTTCGACACCCCCCAGGCCACCTGGGTCTACCTGGACCCGCGCACCGGCCAGGTGCTGGGCAAGCAGGACCGCGGCAACCGCACCAGCCGCTGGCTGTTCGCCTTTCTGCACAGCTGGGACTGGACGGGCCTGCTGGCGAACCGGCCGCTGTGGGACATCCTGCTGGTGTTCCTGTCGCTGGGCGGCGCGGCGCTGAGCCTGACGGGCGTGGTGATCGGCTGGCGACGGCTGGGCCGCAAGCTGCGCGCCTGAAAGCATGAGCCTGAAAGCACGGGCCTGAAAGCATGCACCTGAAAGCCGCACGGGAATGCACTATGCTCATCGCCTTGCCCCCGGGGCCTGACGCCAGGCCCCGCTGATTCCCTTATTTGCGGAGCCCGCCATGTCCGACGTCACCATCTATCACAACCCCAAGTGCGGCACCTCGCGCAACACCCTGGCCATGATCCGCAACGCGGGCATCGAGCCCGAAGTGGTGCTGTACCTGGAAACCCCGCCGTCGCGCGCCACCCTGAAGGCGTTGTTCAAGCGCGCCGGCATCAGCGTGCGCGATGCGCTGCGCGAAAAGGGCACGCCCTACCTGGAACTGGGCCTGGATGATGTGTCCCTGCCCGAAGACGCCCTGCTGGACGCCATCGAACAGCACCCCATCCTGCTGAACCGCCCGTTCGTATCGACCCCGCTGGGCGCCGCCCTGTGCCGGCCGTCGGAATTGGTGCTGGACATCCTGCCCGCCCCGCAGCAAGGCGCCTTCACCAAGGAAGACGGCGAACAGGTCGTGAACGCCGACGGCAAACGCATCCAGAAGTAAATACGCGGGTTTCGGCGCATTTTGTAAGCGGACTGACGGGAAACCCCATTACGATCGCGGCTATTGAAATATTGCACTGCGATGACGCGTCATGGATTTTCTTGAACCCCTGAATCAGTCCCTTTTTTTGCTGGTCAACGCCGACCCGGCCACGCCGATCTGGCGCATCCATGCCGCCCTGCTCATCGCCAACAAGCTGATCCTGCTGGTGCCGTGCACGCTCGCGGCCCTGTGGTTGTGGGGCGGGCAGGAACAGCGCAGCCTGACCCTGAAGATCCTGGCCAGCATCGGCGCCGGCCTGTGCATCAGCTACCTGTTCGGCGCCCTGTGGCCGCACCCGCGGCCCTTCACCATCGGCCTGGGTCACGCCTTCTTCCACCACAAGGCCACCGCCTCGTTCCCCAGCAACCACACCATCATCATCGCCACGATGGCGTTCGCGCTGATCTTCGACCGGCGCTGGGCCGGCTGGGGCTGGGCCACGCTGCTCCTGGCCGCCATCGTCGGCACCTCGCGCGTCTACCTGGGCGTGCACTTCCCGCTGGATATCGCGGGCGGCCTGGTGCTGGCGCCCGTCGCCGCGGGCCTGGCGGTTCCGGTATGGAACCGCGTCGGCGCACCGCTGACCGGGCTGCTGCAAACCGTCTACCGCAAAGTGCTGGCGCTGCCGATTGCGCGCGGCTGGATTCGGGCCTGACGCCTTCAGGCCGCCCGCGCCAGCGATTCAGCCGGCCGGGCCGCCCGCCAACGCCCTTCGTGTTCGAGCAGCCAGCGCTTGCGGTCCAGGCCGCCGCCATAGCCCGTCAGTGACGCATCCGCGCCGATCACCCGGTGGCAGGGCACCACGATGCCCACCGGATTGGCGCCGTTGGCCATTCCCACCGCCCGCACCGCCGACGCCCGGTCGATGCGGGTAGCCAATATCCCGTAACTGACCGTATCGCCTGCCGCGATGCCGCGCAGCGCCTGCCACACCTGCCGCTGAAAATCAGTGCCGCCCAGCGCCACCGCCAGGTCATCGATCGCGTCGACCTGACCGTCGAAATACGCCAGCAATTGCCGCGTCGCGTACGACGTCTGCGGCGTCTCCTTCACCTGCACCGCCCCTTTGCCGTACTGGCGGCGCAGCAAAGCGTGCATGCGCGGCTCGTAATCCTCCCAATCCACCGCCCGCAGGCGCTCTGCATCGTCGGTCAGCACCAGCATCGTGCCAATCGGTGTTGCCACCCGTTCAAGCGAAAATGCCAGCGGGGCAGCCGCGGTAACAAGAGTCCTGGACATGATATGACCTCTGAAAAACGTTGGATTGGTAATCAATATAGGCCTGCCAGAAACCTTGCGCTGGCGGTTTTCGGACATGGCAGTGAGCCTGACAACACTGTCCGAAAACCGCTAGCCCCGCACCGCGTGCGGCGCTAGCATGGCTTGCATGAACCTCGACCACGATGCCTGCTACAGCGCCATCCAGGTGCGCGACGCCCGTTACGACGGCCGCTTCTTCACCGCCGTCAAGACCACGGGCATCTACTGCCGCCCCGTCTGCCCGGCGCGCACCCCGCTATCGCGCAACGTCATCTTCTACCCCACGGCCGCCGCGGCCCAGGAAGCCGGCTTTCACCCCTGCCTGCGCTGCCGCCCTGAAACCGCCCCCGCCGCCGGCCCCGGCCAGGACCTGCCCGACAGCGTCTCGCGCGCCCTGGCCCAGATTGAACTCGGCGCCCTGGACGACGCCGGCATTGACGCCCTGGCCGAACGCCTGGGCGTCGGCGAACGCCAGTTGCGGCGCCAGTTCCGCCAGCACCTGGGCGCCTCGCCCGTCGCCGTCGCCCAGACCCGCCGCGTCCTGCTCGCCAAACAGCTCATCCACGAAACCCGCCTGCCCATGGCCGAAATCGCCTTCGCGGCCGGCTTCGGCAGCATCCGCCGCTTCAACGAAATCTTCCAGGACCTGTTCGGCCGCGCCCCCGGCGACCTGCGCCGCTCCAGCCAGCCCGACGTGTCCGCCGGCCCCCAGGGCGAAATCAAACTCCTGCTGCGCTACCGCCCGCCCTACGACTGGCCCGCCATGCTCGCCTTCCTGCGCGCCCGCGCCATTCCCGGCATCGAACACGTCACCGACAACAGCTACGCCCGCAGCATCAGCCTGGACGGCAGCCAAGGCACCGTCCACGTCCAGCCCGGCCCCGGCCACGCCCTGCAAGCCACCGTGCGCTTTCCCCGCCTGCAATCCCTGCCCACCCTCATCGCCCGCCTGCGCCGCGTCTTCGACCTGGCCAGCGACCCCACCGCGCTCGCCGCCCAACTGGCCCACGACCCCATCATGGCCACCCTCACCGCCCGCCGCCCCGGCCTGCGCGTCCCCGGCGCCTGGGACGGTTTCGAACTCGCCCTGCGCGCCGTCCTGGGCCAACAGATCACCGTCAGCGCCGCCATCAAACTCGCCGGCAAACTCGTCGCCGCCTACGGCCAGCCCCTGACCCACTCCGAAGCCCCCCTCACCCACCTCTTCCCCACCCCCGACGCCCTGGCC